>CACYBR010000074.1 GCA_902772705.1 uncultured Planctomycetota bacterium | reverse complement strand
GAAGCTCGACGAGCGTAAAACCTCGTTTTCTCATAAAAGACCCCCAATGTGTAAAACAAAGGTCCAACGTGGATTTGCGACGTTATATCACGCCGACTTTTATAGAATTAACCAAAACCGCGTAAAAAGCCCGTAAGGCGTTTAACGCCATTACTGTCGATTCTATCGACTGACGTCGTCTCTGACAATAGACTTGCCGATATTTTTTCCACAATAATAGTTTTTTTAGCTATTCTGTTCAGATAATTCTGGGAAATAATGACGGATATTGTTTTCCTGTTCATTCTTCGACAGGGGCGGCTGAAGAAAAATGTTTCAGGAAACGCCTGACGCCCAGCGACGCAAGAATTGCAGGTCGCCTCGACAAAACGAAGACGTGTTAAACCGTCGTTCTTCAGCGATTGTTTTCCCTGAGACGCGATATGTCGCGACGACGTCGCTCGCGTCAGTTCGTCGAAATCTTTCGCAGCGACGTCGAATTTTGACGAAAGCTTGGCTCCCTGTTTGCAAAGCGCCCCCTGTCGCTGGTATAATCATGAATCAGGCGCCGGCTTATGTGTTGGAACCGGCTTCGTAACTCTCTGCGCAAGGGGAAACTAAATGAAATTGAACCTGCTTCTCGTCGCGTTCGCGTGCGTGCTTTCGTCGGCGTTTGCCGTCGACGCTGTCGGCGCGCCCGATTCCGACCAGAACTACTCCGTCGTCTGGCTCGACGAACTCGACCTGACCCAAACTGTTTGCGGCTATCGCGAGACCTACGCGCGCCGAACGACAGACAATCATGAGCTGAGTCTCCGCGGCAAGAAGTACGAGCGCGGACTCGGTTGGCACGCGCCGGGTCTGATCGCGCTCCGGCTTCCCGAAAACGCGCAGGCGCGCTTTGTCTGCGATTTCGGAGTCGCCGACGAAACGCAGGGCGCAGGCCATATGAACTTCCGCGTTTTTGCCGACGGAACGCTCCTGTGGGAAAGCGGATATGCGACGGGATCCGATCCCGTGAAATTCTGCGACGTCGACGTATCCGGTAAGAAAATCCTCGCGATCTTTGCCGACGAAGGGCCCGAAGGGTACGGACACGATCACGCGGTCCTTGGGGACGCGCGCGTTCTCGTTAAATCGGACGACCCTGCCGACGTTGCGACCGTCCGAACGTTCATGCCGATGTTTTACACGAACGAAGGCTATATTTTCGCTCCCGACCCGGACGCGGATTCCGACGCGCTTGAGACGATCCGCGAGTATACCGCGCTCTCGCGCGACCTCAGAACGGGAATGCCGGAGAAGGCCGTCAAAACGGCAAGCGATCCGGAAGCGGCGTTTCTCCCAGAAGACCGCGATCCTCTCGACGTCGTCGTGCGTCGTGTCTCGCGGCTTCTCGAAGCGTTGCAGGAAATGCGCGACGACGACGCGCTCGCCGGCTGCTCCCAAAAGTGGGACGACTTTCTGGCGCGATACGAGGCCAACTGCGCCGAGTTTGACGCCGATAAAGACTCCCGCGAGGTCGCCGAGCGGCGTTTCGCGCTCTTTTCCGAGGCGTGCAAGCTACGGCGCGAAATCGCGTTCAAAAACCCGCTTCTCGAAGAGTTTAAAGATATCCTCTTCATCAAACGCCATTACAATCCCGAACCGGAACGGGAAGGGAACCATATGGTCGACCAGTTCTTCGGATTCCACGCGCGTCCGGGAGGCGGGCTCTTCATGCTCAAAAACGCGTTTGGCGAGAATCCGGAAGTTGTCAATATTCTGGAGAACTCGGTTGTTGAAAACGGCCGTCTCAAAGGACGCCGGCTCGATTCAACATGGGGCTTTCTCGCGCCGCACCTGACCTACGACGCGAAACAGATCTATTTCGCAGCCGCCGACACGAAGAATCCGCGGCATGTCTACGAATGGAACGAAGAAAACAGCTATCACATCTTCCGCGTCAACGTCGACGGAACAGGGCTGACGCAGCTTACCGACGGTCCCTGGGACGATATCGATCCGTGCCTGCTCCCTAACGGACGCGTCGCCTTCATTTCCGAGCGCCGGGGCGGCTATGGACGATGTCACGCGCGACCCTGTCCGAGCTACACGCTTCATTCGATGAACGCCGACGGAAGCGACGTCGTTGCGCTGAGCGTCCATGAGACGAACGAATGGGCGCCGACCGTCGACCATAACGGCATGATCGTCTATACGCGCTGGGACTACGTCGATCGCGGCTTTAACCAGGCGCATCATCCATGGATTACGTTCCCAGACGGTCGCGATTCCCGCGCGATTCAGGGCAACTATTCCGAAGACGAGCGTTCGCGTCCGCACTTCGAAACGTCCCTCAAGCCGATTCCCGACTCTCGACGATTTGTCGGAATTGCCAGCGGACACCATACTCAGAATTTCGGCTCCGTCATTCTTCTCGATCCTATGGTCGAGGACGACGACGTCGGGTCCGATCCGATGGCGCCGATTCGTCGCGTGACGCCCGAACAGCCTTTCCCGGAAGCTGAGATCGGAACGCACGGACCCCCGCACAATTACGGTCAACCGTTCCCGCTCAGCGAGGAATTCTTCCTCGTGGTCTACGACGCGTTCAGCGGCTCCGCCAAGGGCGAAGGAAACGACTACGGCGTCTACCTGCTCGACGTCTACGGCAACAAGGTTCTCGTCTATCGCGACGAAAAGATCTCGTGCCAGCATCCGATCCCGCTCATGGCGCGCGAGGTTCCTCCCGTCATTCCGAATCAGACGCTGGTCGGACTCTCCGAAAAGGAACGTCAGACCGTTAAGGTCCCCGACGTGCTTCCCAAGACCGCGACCGTCGGCGTCGTCAACGTCTATCGAACGACGCGACCTTTCCCTGAAGGCGCGAAGATTAAGGAACTCCGTATTGTTCAGATTCTCCCCAAGACGACCGTGAACGCCAACGCGCCGTGGATCGGATTTGGCGGCGAGAACGGCGCGCGCAAGGTCCTCGGGACCGTTCCCGTCGAAGAGGACGGCTCCGCGCGCTTTGAAGCGCCGGTGAACGTTCCGTTCTATCTTCAGGCGCTCGACAAGGACGGAGTCGCCGTGCAGACAATGCGCAGCGCGACTTACGTTCACCCGGGAGAAACCCTCACGTGTCTGGGATGTCACGAGGGGCGTTTCAACACGTCTCAAAACGAGGACGCCGTCACGCCAATGGCGTTCACGCGAACGCCTTCGACCATCAAGCCGGAAATGGACGGCTCCAATCCGTTCAACTACCCGCGGCTTGTTCAGACGATTCTCGATCGCCACTGCGTCGCGTGCCACGAAGAGGGCGCGAAAGAGGGTAAGACGTTTGAGCTTGGACGCGGACCCGAGGATCAGTATTTCCTCTCGTCCTATATCAACCTTCGTCCCTATGTCTACGTCAACGGCAACGGCAACGCGAATCCCGACGCTCCGGTCAAGATTCAGCCGCATCATGGGGGCGCGTGGAATTCCTTCGCGCCGGCCAAGACGTGGCCCGGTCAGTTCGGCGCCAATCGCTCGCCTTTGTGGAAGCTCCTCAAGGAAGGGCACCATGACGTCAAGTTAGCTCCCGAAGAGATGCGCGCGCTCGCGCTCTGGATGGACAATAACTGCGACTTCTTCGGCGCCTATGAGCTTGAAACAATGCAGGCCCAGCGCCACGGCGAGATCGTTCTGCCGACGCTGGAATGATCGCGAGCCTCCGCAAGTCTTCTAACTTCAAACGCCGGATAGACGCGCGCTGTCTGGCGTTTACCGTTTCTTTTATCGACTATTATCGAAAAGGACGACTCCCTTGACGACCTTCAGAGTTCTTAAATGCGCGACGATCCTCGCGATTCTCGCCGCCTCCTTTGTTTCCGCCGCCTTGGCTTTAGACGGCGATCTTCTTGACGTTCGCGACTCCGCCGACGCGCCGATTCCCGTGATCTTCGACACGGATATCGGCGGCGATATCGACGACGCGTTCGCGCTTGCGCTTTTCCATAATTTTGAGTCGCGCGGCGTCTGCAAGCTCCTGGGCGTCACGACAACCGACGTCAATCCGGCCGTTTCGGGCTACGTCGCGGCGTTTAACGCGCATTATGGACGTCCGGAGATTCCCGTGGGCGTCGGCGTTGGACGCGAAGACGACTCCTATCTCTCCGGGATTACTTCGCAGAAAAACGCGTCGGGCGCGCTGGAGTATCCGATTCCCGAAGGCTTCAAGGCGCGCGAGGCGGTTCCGCTGCTTCGCGAATTGCTCGCGGCTGCGGCAGATCGTTCCGTCGTAATCGTTCAAGTCGGTTCATGCTCCAATCTTGCGGCGCTCCT
>CACYBR010000073.1 GCA_902772705.1 uncultured Planctomycetota bacterium | reverse complement strand
TAACGGGTTCGAACCGATGACCTCATGGCTGCCAGCCATGCGCTCTCCCAACTGAGCTAATCCCCCAAGGGTCCCCAAAGGACAAATGTCAAATATCGTCAGGATGAAACTAAAAAGTGGAGGATAACGGGTTCGAACCGATGACCTCATGGCTGCCAGCCATGCGCTCTCCCAACTGAGCTAATCCCCCAAAGGAATCGTCGCCAATAGACGACGGAACTAAACGAATCCTGAATGCATCCGGTCAATTTCCAACCGCCAGTATACCGATAGACCATGATTCGTCAACCAGCAATTTGAAAATTCTTTCAGATTTCACGCGTCTGAATGAAGACAATTCGGCGCCAAATCAAACAAAGGAGCCTCAGAAACGCGATATAAAGGTTCACTGGCTGTCTTCGCTTCCAGAGTCGCGAAGTCTCCGTTTCAATTCGTCACGCTCCCGGCGAGTCGCCTGAAGATCGAAAAGCAAAAGCTTGACGTCGAACCGCAAAGAAGAAAGAGCTTTTTTAATAAGATCGAGTACATGCTGACGGCTTCTGAGACGCGTGTCAAGTCGGCCAATGACTTTTTGCAATTTGGCCTGATCTTCATTCGACAGAGACAGTCCGTCGGCGAACTCAACAAGTTCCTGAAGCTCTGCGGACGTGTTATGTGTCGTAGAAGTAGACATTTTTCAATCTCCTTGCCAGATGTACTGTATTAATCTCAAGGAAGCGACGCCATTCCAGCGAGAAAGACGTCGTTTTTTGAGAAGCGTTTGAACAAAATAGCAAACTTACGGCCCCCTGCAAGCTGTTGAAATGCCGGAAGCTTTAACTTTTACATGGAACTAATACGTTCAAACGCCACAAACTTTGCACATTATAACGTGGAAATTTTAAAAAAAACCGGCGGTGATGGAAAAGTTGATTGTTTTTTACTAAAGTTCTGCCACGTGAGACGAATTAAACCGTATAACTGGCATTACTGTTTATTTTTTTTTCTTAGACGCCCTTAATTGAACAAACTATGTAACCGGTAGTTTTCGTCTATCTGTCGTTACCAAAACAAGAGGTATTGCCGACGTCTTCAGAATTCATTAACATCTGTCTGGCTTGTAGCGTTGGCTACGATCCCTTCTGTTTGTCAGGCGAAGGAGCGCTCGACGGCAGACCGTATTAACTTGATTGCGTTGAGCGTCGCTGAAGACGGATCTTAGGCGACGCTCAACTGAATCTGGCGACGATACGGAGATTAGTGGACGGACTGAGCATTTAGCAGGGAAACGTATGAACAACAACGGCGGCAAAAAAACGGGCGTGGTTCGCGTACTGATCGCGATCCTCCTTCTCATGTCGGCGACCTTGGGCGTTTGGACGTTTTGCAACGGCAAACTGACGCGAACGGAAGGTTCTGTTTACGTTTTTGACGGCTGGATCTATGGACATGAGGATCAAAAGAAGGCCAGCGCTGCGTTGGCCTCCGCAGGACTTAACGATTACTCGTGGCAGAACGGAAAGCTGTCTGTTCCCGCAGATAAAAAAGGGGAGTTTCAGGCGACTCTGGCGAACGCCGGCGCATATCCGAAAGCTCCGAGCGAGCTACGCGTTGAAGCCGTCCGTGAAATGAGCGTGTTTGAGTCGGACGCTAAAACGCGGATACGCGAACTTAATGCCTGTGCGATGCAACTTGAACGAACGATCGAACAGATGCGAGACGTGGAATATGCGACGGTCGGCGTTCGCTCGAGGAAAGAACAAGTCGGTCTTGTCGCTAAAAATATCATTACCGCTTCTGTTGGCGTCGCGTTTCATGAGGGACGCGCCATCGATTCCGACACGCTCTCGGCGATTACCGTTGCGACGAAACACCAGCTTGGGATCGACGACGTTGCTAATATCTCCATTATCGATCTTAAAGAGGGGAAGTCTTATTTCGGCGTCGAGAACGCAGTAGGCGTTAGTTCTGACATTGCTCTCATTTCCGAAAAAGAAAGAATTGAGAAGTACTGGCGAAAGAAGTATCTGGAAGCGTTTAGCGATATCAAGAATCTTAGGGTCTCCGTCGTCGCCGACGTGGTCTATGTTGGCGCGGACAGGAACGAACAAGAGGCTCTCAAAGCCGCAAATTCTCACGTTTCTCCGACTTCGTATGTTGAAAGGACTTCTAAAACTGAGGAAGTTAATCCAACGGCGCCTCGGCGTTTAACATTGGCTCCCGTGGAAGGGCGTTTTGAAACGTTAGGAAATCTTGCGGAAATTCCCGCGAACGACGGAGAGAGGAGGAATTTACCAGAGTCTTCTACTGGAGATCC
>CACYBR010000072.1 GCA_902772705.1 uncultured Planctomycetota bacterium | reverse complement strand
GGTTCCGTCGCCAGGCGCGGAATTGTTTGTAAACGTAGAGCCAGTAATCGACAGATTGCCGCCGTTGTTGGAAGAAATTGCCCCGCCGCTCCATGCAGCAGTATTATCTTCAAACACACAGTCCGAAACCGTTCCCTGAGAAAAATCAAAATTGATCGCGCCGCCATTCTTGCCCAATGTTTTATTATTGCGGAACTCACTCCGCTTAATCGTAACAGTCGCTCCGCTCGTTGTATTTTGATGAACCTGTATTGCGCCGGCGCTACTCCCATAGGACTTTCCGGCGACGTTGCCAGAAAATTGCGAATCTGTAATTGTGATCGAGCCGCCTTTGCCATCAATGTTGTAAATATTTAATGCGGCGCAGTGACCAGCGTTATTGTTCCTGAAAATGCTGTTTTTAACGGTAAGATTCAGAGCTTTGTCTTTCGTTCCCCTTACGTAAATACCACCGCCGGACTCGTTCGTCGAGTTGTTCTCAAAGACGCAGTTCGTCACGGTAAGATTCTGAGCTAAGCTGTAGATCGCCCCGCCGTTACCCGTCGTCGATGCGTTGATAATGCGTATCCCGTTAAGCGAAACGTTCGCGGCGCCGGACGTGAAGTTGAACGCCTGATGGCCGTTCGCGTCAATTGTAATACCGGGCGTTCCGTCGGCGTTCATGCATCGCGACGCGTCGAGAATGACCGACTTGTTGATCGTGATCGGAGCGGTCAGCGTGATTGTCGCGTTCGCGCCGAGCTTGGAGGGATCGAAAATGATCAGGTCGTTGTGAGCGAGCACGGAGTCGCTCAGCACGTAACGCAGCGAGCCCTTGTCGGCCGAGGAATCGGAAAGACTCGAAAGAATTTGACGCTTCGAGGTGTGCGTGACAAAGGAAACCCAGGCGGAGGTCTCCGTCGCATACCGCGAGCCGTTCGTCAGACCGTTTCCGATCGCGCGATATTGAACCTCGTACTCGCCGGAAGGAAGGTTGGGACCGCGGTCGTTGTATTTCCAGGCGTTGTCGCTGGCGCCCACCGTGCGATATCGATACTCGAATCCTTTGAGTTGCGAAGCGTCCGAGTTGTCGATCATGCCGCCGCGCCAGGAGACGTCTCCCGTCGGCGTCACCGTCGCCAGAAGATCGGACGCGTCGTCTCCCATTCTAAGGTCTGACGCGATCAGCTTCTTCGGTGTGTAGACCGTCTTCGA
Source organism: uncultured Planctomycetota bacterium (assembly GCA_902772705.1). Taxonomy (GTDB): domain Bacteria; phylum Planctomycetota; class Planctomycetia; order Pirellulales; family Thermoguttaceae; genus RUG369. The sequence goes on along the minus strand of CACYBR010000072.1, from coordinate 2,862 downwards.
GAGCCATTTGGAATCGACGAACTTGAAACGATTGCCGGTTATATTGACGTCGTACTTGCCGCCGTTCGCTTTCACGGCAATTTCGTACCGAGCGCCGTCTAACAGCCCTTTGATCGTGTAATTTGACTGTCTGGCCCCGATTATCGCGCTCTTCTCCTCGTTCGTTTCAAGATTGCGCCATCTTATCGTGTAGCTCGACGCGTCCGAAGATTTGGCCGTCAGCGCAACGCCAATCTCGTTGGCGTGACAAGTCGTCGTATAGCTAAGCCCCGTCGAACGATTCCAGGGATTATTCACCACGCCGAAGAGGCTTTCGGCAAGGCGTTTGTTCGTTGTTACGACCAAATTATATGAACTGCGAGAACGCTGGTCTCGATATTTGGCGTATACGCCGACGTCGTAGGTCGTCCCGCCCCTGAGTTCCCGCCCGTCGAACGAGTTGATGGTAAAACTTTTGCCATGACTCAGATAGTCGGACGCCGAGACCGTAACGGAGTTCCAGTGGTCAGCGCCCCTTTCGCGCCAACCTACGACATAGTCGACTTCGCCGGAAGGCAGACCGTGTGTATTCGAGGGATTCCATGAAACTGTTATCGTTTTGTCGGAAACAGACGCCAGACTGGGCGCCGGAACGCTCAGACTCGAAGTCGTCGAGCCGAAAACGCATATATTCTCGCCCCAGTGATACGGGTGGTCTCTCCGAGTCAGGGCAAAAATATTATTTTCAGCCGAACTGAAAAGTCCGAACGACGACCTTACGCCGCGGTCCAGAGCGTTGACGAACGAATTGGACCAACTCCAGTCTTCATAATCAATCCATATGTAAATCTTGGTCTTGAAGCCCCGCCACTTTATCTTCAATTTCGGAACCGCAAAAGAAGAATAGGTCGACGTCTCGTTGTAAGGCGCCGCCGCGCCAATCGAAAAATGAGCATTCCCATTGTAGTTGGTAAGAATCTCATTTTTCGTCGCTTCCAGGACGCCGCCAGAAAAACAACAACCAATCGCGCACGTCACGTAGCCCGATTTGATTTTTGTAAGCATTCTGGCAAATTCCGACGCGTAGATTGCGCCGCCGTTGTCAGTACAAAAGTATTCGTCTCCAAGCGCTGACGAGCCGCCTCCTCCATGGTCGGCTATGAACGTCAACAGTCTCGAATTACGGTTCATCTGAATACTTAGTTTGTCTATGCAGGCCTCCAGATTCCACTGGTTTGCGGCCTGAATTTTGACTCCGTTCAAAAATTGCGAACTTCCGTCGGCATAGAATACATGGATATCCTTAGGCAACAGCCCATAATCGTCCACCAGACTGTTGTAAAGCTTGGTCACCATTCGCTTGTCAATGCCGTCTTCCTGAGAAACAAGTCCGATTTTCCTGAAGAAATTCCCGGAATATTTAACAAGCCCTATAAAAATAATCGCGTAGTTGTCAGTCCATTCAGTTGGCGTTTGTAGCGACGACTCCTGACTCTCCAAAGCGACTCCGTCCTTTTGCGCGTAGAAATCGTCGAAGGAACGAATGAGGCTGTCAGCGTCAGAGGCGTCGTCAGATTCCGGTTCATCGTACGTCTCTTCGATAATTTCAATTCCCGCGCCGTCAAAATACCGCGCGTCCTGCTCCACGGAGTCGACGACGCCCGCCTCGATATCTTCCACGTCGACCGAGCAGAGCAGGTCAAGGTCGACGACGTTCACAAAGTCGAGTCCGGCAAAGTTCAGAACGCCGGACTCGAAATTGAAGCTGTAGTCGGTCGGATTCACGGAAATCCGTAGCCGCTCGTCGCCGACCGAAACAAGGGTCGCCGCGCCGGACTCGGACGCGTCGAAGTCGACGAGGATCGTGGCGTCCGCCAGTGAAAGCGTGTTCTCGCCGAGCGCCGCAGGCTCGACGACGATCAGGTCGTCCACCGGGCTCGCCGCCGCGACGTTGATCGCCTCCTGCAGCGCGGTCGCGGTGAGCTCGGAAAGCTCGATGATGTTGACGTCCTCGAAATTCTCCGGAAGCGCGACGTCGGCGTACGTCTCGCGCAGCGCCGCGTAGTCCGCCGGGTTGACCGACAGTAGCTCGCGGCTTTCGAGCGGCTCAAAGCGCAGATCCTTGCTCTTCGGCGCTTTTTTCTTCTCGGAGCGATTCTTCAAGGAACGGGTGGAAAACAGGGAAAAGGTTGTTTTTTTCGTCATGGACAAGCCTTTTACAAAAGGAAAGATGGAAGTGAAAAAGGAATTGAAAAGTTTGTGACCGGCTCGAACGAAACGGTCGTAAAACGGCGAGTCCCCGTTGAAAACGGAACTCGTCGCATTATTTAGCGAAAGCTCGGGCATATAGTCCGGGCGCAGCGAGGGACGCAACCTCCTGGAGGAGGCTGGTTAAAACGCCGTTGAAAAGACGGCGCAGTGGTCCGGCGAAGTTCGCGATCCGCCGAACGACGATTTCAAAACGTCTGCGCGTAAAGGGAAGCAATCGTAGTTTTTGAGGCTCAGCCGGGCGTCGGGAGCCCGGAATCAGAGAGTCGCCGTTTTCAGAAAAACCAGCGGCGGAAACGAAGAGAAATTTGTCGTTTTCGAAAGATACGGAGCGTAAGAGCCGCGCTCTGAAAGGTCCGGTTCGGACGTCGATTGCCGCTCGGCGTGACGTTACAGACGCCCCCCCCCCCCCTAACTTAACATTCAGGGCGAAGAAAAAAAGACCCCCCGCTTTGAGGGAGAACCATGTCTTTAACATAACCGCCGCATCCTTTCGAGGAAAAAATGAGAACCGAAAAACAGACGCCGCCTCCTGCGGGGAAGGCTCCTGTTTCATAAACGTCGCGCTTCCTGCAACGCTAACTCAGATTATTCTACGATATACTACCAACGGCG
>CACYBR010000071.1 GCA_902772705.1 uncultured Planctomycetota bacterium | reverse complement strand
TCGTTTTCCTGGGCGTTGTTCTCCTGACCTGTTTGTCGTGCGGCGGGACGAATTCGGAGAACGCTGGAAACAAAACCGATTCCATTGAGAGCGATTTTGACGCCGCCTACACGAAGGCCAATTTCCCCTGGTATTCTTCCGAGGAAAAGAGCGTTGTTTTTCTTCGTGAGCCCGTTAAGGAGACGGAGACGTCGAGACCTCGAAGGGCGCGGTCGTCACGTTCCTTCAGAACTGTCAGCGCTTCTCAAGGAGGAGGTTTTTGGGGTAGGGTTTTGACTTTATGGCTTCCTGTCGCGGCGCTTGTCGTTCTTTTTGGCGTCTTGGTCTTATTTTTTGTTAAACAGTACAAAACTCAGAGCTTGCGTCGTCGTGTCCGAGAGGAAGAGCTTCGACGTCGCAGAAGAAGAATCGAGACGCTGGCCGCTGAAGCGAGGAATCGGTACGACGACCTCGATAAGGCGGCGGAGGAAGCGCTTGCCTGCGGCGATCTTCGTTCCGCTCTCATCTTCTATTTCAGTTGGATCCTCGTCGAGATGGATAGACGCGACGTCGTCCTCATGGACAAGGGTAAGACGAATCTTGAATACTGGCGTGAATTGGAGGACTTCCCGCGTCTTCGCGATTTATATCACGCCGTCATGGTGGATTTTGAACGCGTTTACTTTGGCGGCCTTGCTATTTCCAGAGAAGCGTTTGACAAGACGTGGAGTCTCCGTGAAACGTTCAAGCAGCTGATGTTCGAGGAAGACGAACGAAAGAAGAGACTGCTCCGAGAACATGAAGAGGCGCAACGTCAGGCGGATTTCAGGAAGTGGGAAGACAACGCCGTTATGAGCGTCCTGATCTTTGTCCTCGGCGCCTCGCTCCTGTCGACTGGCTGTAAACAAGAATTCTGGAGCAAAAGGTATGTCGATCCCGTTGAGGCCGCTAACGTCAAGAGTATGAACGACGTCAGTGTTTTTGCCGATTATTGCAGTCGACAGGCGCCAGACCGTGTTTATCCGCTCAACTCCAGGAAGGCGAACCAGGAAGGCGATTTTGATCGATGCGACACAATCGTCTGGTTTTGTTCTCCCGATTTGTTTGCCTCTTCGACCGGATTCTGGAACCTCGCTTCTCCTCGAGAGCAGGATGAACTCATGAACTATGACGGCGTTCTTAACGGCGGTAATACGTGGTTCGACGACAGTGGGGAAGAGAGCGAGGACTCTGACGATTCCAAAAAGTTGAGGGACGCGCGTTTGAGGGCGTGGAAAGCGTGTCTCGAACGCTATGCTTCTGCCGACGAGGAAGACTGGACGAACTTCTACGTTCCTTTCTCAAACGCGGTTTTCTATCGCCTGCCTCAGGATTGGAGAAAACGGACTCTTGACGAATTGAAAAAAGATTCCTGCCAGCAAAAAATCAGAAATTGGCTTAAAGGGAAGGCTGGACGAAAATGTATTGTCGTTCTCTCGGATCAAAACAGCGAGCGCGATTATTGGCGCGCGGCGCGCGAATATGTTGAACGAAACTTCGACGAACCTCTCAGAAGCAAATATCTGGACGAGTGTAAGCGTCGCCTGGACGGAACGTTGACGTCTTCGAATGTCGGTTCTGGCGTCTCTACTCCGGAATACAGTGTTTTGCCGGACGTTTTCAATAATGTGAACAGGACGACGTTGCGAAAAAGAACGGAAGACGCTCGTAAATTATTGGAGCTAACGCCTCTGGTGGGCGACGTTTCTTCTCCGGAAGACTTTCTGAATCAAGTCTCGGAAATGAAGAATAAGCTTGAAGGCGACGTTTTACCCTCAGAAAAAAAACGTGAACTGGAAGCTCTCTTGAGCCAGGATCCAGACCTGCAGGAGTCGGTTGAGCGTTTAACCTCTGATTTTGAGAACGGTCAGACCGATTCCGACGACATGGAGTCTGTTGACGACGCGGACGATACGGATATTACGTTTGACGAAAATAATTTTTCTGAGAACCAAAGTCGGAACGTCGTTTTGAGAAGCGCTCTCCTGTCGCTTTTTCCTTCCGGGGGATATTTTACCAACGAGGATTTTCGGCGGTCTGGCGTTGATTTAGGAGACGATTACGAAAGCGACTCCCCGACATATCGTCCAGAACTCTGGTTCCGTCAAGTCTTCGTCAAATGGTCAAACGACGAGCTTCCTCATGAAGAGGCTTTTTCCGGCGATTCTTCGTGGACGAAGGATCTTCCCGAAAAGGCGCTTTTTCGAGAAAAATTCAGGTTGATTCCAGTGGAAGGAACGGAGACGCTTCTTGCGCTGGGCGACACGTCCCTCGTTTGTCAGCGTAAAGTAGACGATGGAACCGTGATCTTTGTCAACTCGACGTCGTTCCTGTCGAATTACGGTCTTATCGATTCGACGAACCGTATAATTGCGCGCCGCTTAATTCAGGAGTTTAATCCGGAGGGAAGAATCGGTTTTCTGACGGCGGACGATTTTAACTATCACGAAGTCAATTCAGGCGCGCGAAACAAAAAATATGTCCATAAGAAGCCGTATGGTCGTTTTACTCTGGCGAAGTTTTCTCCCTTTACGGTTTTCGTCTGGCACGCTGTCGTGCTGGCGATGCTGGCGGGATTTTGCGCATGGCCGATCTATGGACGAGCCAGACGCGTTGACCGCGACAAGACCAGCGATTTTGCCATGCACGTCGACGCGACCGCATTTTTGCTGAAAAGATCCGATTCTGTTTCATGGGCGCGCGAGCAGATCGACGCGTGCCGAAAATTTCGAAAACGCGGCAGGGCATGGGGGGGAAGCGACGAGCCTGAAAGCGAGACGCCTGCTTCTGGCGACGACGCGCAAAGCGCGGCGGGAGGATCGCAATAGCGCCGTGCGCTGCGATTCTCTTAACGAAGGGCTTGG
>CACYBR010000070.1 GCA_902772705.1 uncultured Planctomycetota bacterium | reverse complement strand
TCGCTCGCGTCTTTGTCTCCGTCAGACGTTTCACGCGGCGCGGAAAGCGTCGACGCGAAGGTCAGCTTGATCGCGCGGTACTCCTCTTTGGATAGCTCTCCTTCGTCGTACATCTTTCCAAAGCGCGCAAGAAGCTCCTGAGCGGAAGGCGCTTGCGTTCTGGCGCCCGCCTGACGAAGCTTGCCTATAACATACCATGAGACGGCGGCAAAAATCGCCAGACCGGTAAACGCAAGAATCAGCCCTGGAAGATGATCCATGATTTCCAACGCTCCCACTGCATGGATACAGGAGGGGCGACCCTCTCCGAAAATCCGTCAGTTGACATTCATGATGACAAGTTTGAAACGTCGTAAACAAATCCGGCGCTACAAAAACATCCTGCGCGTCTTACCCTATTTACGCAACTGGAACTTTCTTAAAAACTATAAAATCCGGCGTCGACGTCTGCCGATTCGATACAGGACGTTATAGAGACGCGCGGCAGGGACGTCGCGTTCCCTGTCATGCATTCCGAACTTTTCACCGCCGGGAGGCGTCGTTATGAAACATCGATCGTCACGAAATCGAAACGCTCGCAGAGGCGCGTCGATTCTTGCTCGTTCCACACTCGTCGGACTTGCGCTCTTTGGCGCCGCATGCGTCGAACTCGCCGCGTCGGGGCTCGACTCAGCGCTCCAAGCGCAGAGTATTATAAATGGCGCGAGGGCGGCTGGCAATATTCCGCCGGAAAGTTTTTCCGGGTCAGGAGCCGGCGCCTCCGTCTCGGGCTCCTTTGACGCCGGTTCCATTCTGGAAGTTAAGCTTCCGGAGCCTAACAACGTTCCCGTCGTCGTCGAATCGTCTCAGTACAATTTCCCCTTCTTCTTTCCGCCAACCGCCAACACGACAGGAATCACGGCGATCGACCTGCTATGCTCGCCCGACAAAGGGACGACCTGGTATTCTTACGCCACCGTTCTCGCCAACGACAAACGGAAGGAGTTTCTCTTTGAAGCGCCCCGACCGGGGGAATACTGGTTTGTGCTTATGACGAGCTTTAAGACCGGCAAGCGTTCCTACAGTTCGTCGCGAACGATGACCTTTACGGAAGGGACGGAGCCTCAGAAAGATAATTTCGCGCTTGCGGACGATTCCGGGGAGGATTCCAACCTTCCGGCGTTCGAGAGCCTTCCTCAGGCGCCGTCGAATCCGGGCGTTCTTTCGGAGCTTTCCGATCTTTCCGCGCCGACGCTCCCGTCGCAAAACGAAGGGGACGACGAGCTGCTCATCAGCAACGCGTCGTTCGCAGGAGAAGACGCGCAGCCTGAACCGACAATGCCAACCGCGCCCAATACAGGAAGCGTCAATCTCGACGACGCGGGCGGGACCGGCGCTGGACCGGCGAGATTGGCGTGGCCCGGCAAATTGCGTGTCGTAACCTTTGGAGCCGGCAAGAAGACGGAAAAGCTTATGGTTACGGTGCGCTGGTTCCACGCGGCGGACCTTAAGGCGGAGGATCGAATCGACGTGAGATCCCTCGACGTTGAACGCGCGCCGACCGAATCGGGACCCTGGACGATCGTCGGGGAAGATCTCGACGTGACGCAGGACGGATACTCCTGGACCGCGACGGCGGAGGAAATGAAGCCGTTCTACGTCCGACTCGTCGCGCACGACGCGCAGGGCAACGTCTGGCGCGACGTTACGACCGCGCCGCTGGACGTTAACGACAAGAGCGTTCGCAACGTGCTGGGGCCCGTTAAGACGCCGGTTCCCTTTACGGACGTGAGCGAGAAAAAGGGCGACGCGGACGAGAGCGACGACGCTTCAAACGAAACGAAGGAAAAGACGAAACTCATTCGCCACACCGCGTCGGAAGACGACGGCGAGGAGGAAGGCGAAGACGCCGTCGCGATCGAAGCAAGAAGCGAAACCGCGTCAAAGAAGGGCGTGCGCCTCGTCTCGACGGTCGAACGTTCTCAGGCGCGTTCCAGCGCCGTAGCGCGAGAACGTCCGGACATTCCCCCGCCGACTAATCCGAACGAGTTCCAGCTCAACCCGCTCTTTACGCAGGGATTTTCCGTTCTGTATCAGTCGTCTCAGGCGCGAATGGAGCCGTCGACGGGCAAAAAGCGCTCGATCTTCACGCCGCCAACCCGAGCTCAGCGCGACGTTTACGTCCGTCCTGCCGAACGTCGGCTCTCGCAGCAGCAGCTTCAGCAGGCGCGCGTCGAACAGGAGCGCAGAGCTTATCAGGAGCGTCTTAAATACAATCGGGAACATGAAATGGAGACGTTCCAGCAGAAGCCCGAACTCATGGAAGGACGGATGTTCTACATGGATTCCAACGGCAATCTGACGACGACGCCGCCCCCGGAAATGCAGCAGGCGCTCAACTACGGCAATATGGAAGCGCAGGGATGGACCCGCGTCGACGCCGGTCAGCCTGCGGGAACGTCGAACGACGTGTTCAGTCCGAACGAATCGGAGCCGCTCTATATGCCGCGCAACTCGGACGCGTACGATTCAAGCGCTCGCTCGGGCGCCGTCCTGTGGTCCAATCCCCAGTATCCGCAGGCGCCAGGCCCGGGCTCGTCGCCGATCAACAACCGTTACTCCGACGGGGCGGGCGCGGCGCCGCAGGGAACGAACGTCGGCGCGCCCAACGTCGCGCCGCAGGTTCCGCCACAATCGTCGTATATGCCGTCGAACAATCTTTCGCCGTATTACGTCTCGAACGCCTCGGCGAGCGAGATGGAATTCGAGTTCCCGCCAAGGCCGGATATCGCTCAATGACCTCCGACGGCTGAAAGATTCTGGACGTCGACAAAAAAAGCGGGCGTTCCCCAAGGCAGATGCTCATAAGAAAGGTTTGAATCAATAATACAAAAGGTATCTGTCTGATAGGATTGGCTGTATGCAACACTGACATT
>CACYBR010000069.1 GCA_902772705.1 uncultured Planctomycetota bacterium | reverse complement strand
TTCGTCACGAGGTCCTGCTGGAGACGCCCGACGGTACGATTCGCGATCCGGAGGTTTCGTGGGACGGTCGTGAGATCGTCTTTTCGATGCGTCGCAGCTTTACGGAGGACGACTTCCATCTCTACGTCTACAACCTGGAGACGCGCGAGACGCGCCAGCTGACCTTTGGACTCGGCGTCGCCGACGTCGAGCCGGCGTGGCTGCCAAACGGCGACGTGATCTTTATCTCGACGCGGTGCGGACAGAATATCGACTGCTGGTGGACCGAGGTCTCCAATCTTTACACGTGCGACGCGCAGGGCCGCTATCTCCGCCGACTCGGAATGGATCAGGTTACGGTCAATTATCCGAAGGTCCTCGACGACGGTCGCGTCGTCTATACGCGCTGGGAATACAACGATCGCGGTCACGTGTACGTCCAGCCGCTTTTTCAGATGAACAGCGACGGGACGGGTCAGACGGAATATTACGGGAACAACTCGATCTTTCCGACGTCGTTGCTGCATTCGCGCGGGGTTCCCGGCACGAATCTTGTGATTTCGATCGCGTCGGGTCATCATACCTATCAGCAGGGCGCGCTGGTCGTCGTCGACCGCTCGAAGGGAACGCAGCGCAACGAGGGGATAACGCTCGTCGCGCCGGGGCGTCCGCAGCCGGAGGACGTTATGGTCGACCGATACGCGCAGGACGGCGAGCTCTTCGCGCATCCGTTTGCGCTCGACGACGCCAATATTTTCGTGTCGTATCTGCCCGAGGGCTCGCACGATCGCGCCTACGACGTTCCGTTCGGCGTCTACTGGTTTGATTTTGACGGCGCGCGCGAGCTGCTCGCGTACGATCCTGCGATTAGCTGCGGTCAGGCGGCGCCGCTCGTCGCGCGCGAGGTCCCGACGGTTCGACCGTCGCAGGTCGATCTGTCGAAGAAGACCGGGCGCTATTACGTTCAGGACGTTTACGAGGGACCGGGCCTCAAAGGAATCGAGCGCGGCGTCGTTAAGAAGCTGCGCGTCGTCGAGCTCCTGTACCGCCCCTTCAGCGTCGGCTGGAACTGGAACTGGGGCGAGGTCGGCGACTCGCTCGTCTCCGGGCCCTGCGCGGTCAACAACGGTTCATGGGACGCCAAGCGCGTGATCGGCGAGGTTCCCGTCGAAGAGGACGGCTCCGCGTACTTTGAGGTTCCCGCGTTGACGCCCGTCTATTTCCAGCTGCTCGACGCGAACGGCGACGTCGTTCAGACGATGCGCAGCTGGTCGACGCTCCAGCCGGGCGAGACCTTTGGCTGCGTCGGATGCCACGAGCCGAAAGGCTCGATCGTCGAGAACGCGACGAACGCCGAAGCGGCGACCTCGATCGCGCTCCGTAAAGGCGTCGCGATTCCTATGCCCGTGTTAAGTCCGCCGCCCGGCGTCCATCAAAACGACGGCTTCGATTATGTTCGCGATATTCAGCCGATCCTCGATCATAACTGCGTCTCATGTCACACAGGTCGGGAAGGGGACGCTTTCAGCCTGCTCGGCAACGAGGAGAAGGAGCCGGTCGAGGAACGTAAAGAGATATATCAGGAGGAGAAACGTCGTTTCAGCGAATCGTACTTGACGCTCACGCAGAACGGACGTCATGAGGGGCGCTGGGTCCGCTGGCTCGGAACGCAGGATCCTCCGTATTTGCTTGAACCGTATCATTGGGGCGCGGCGAAGAGTCCGCTCATAACGATGTTTCGCGGTCCCGACGGACACGCGGCAGGTCAGGACGAATTTCACCGCGACGTCAAGCTCGACGATCGGTCGCTGAAGACTCTCGCGATGTGGATCGATCTGCTCGTCCCATACTGCGGCGATTATTACGAGCATAATCGCTGGACCAACGGCGAGCGCGCATATTATCGCTATTACAACAAGCAGCGCGAGCTCAACGCGGCGATCGTGAAGAAAAACGTCGCGATGAAGCTCGAGGCCGAAAGGACCGGCGTCGATTTCCCGCTTGAGGCGTTTCCGCAGTTCTCCTTTGGCGGCCCTGAGGCGCGCAAGACCTATGTGTCGAAGCTTCTCGACCTTCGCGCGTCGTCTCTCGCATGGAAGACCGGCGACGAGAACGTATATCGCAACCTCGCGGTCAATCCTTACGACAGGCAGACCGACCGCATGGGCGTCGTCGTCTATCCTCATGCGTCGTCGAACAGTGAATACGCGTTTGCCGACGCGTTTGCCGCGAAGAACGCGATCGACGGCAAAAAAGAGAACAGGGGACATGGCGACCGTTTTCCGTCGTGGGGTCCTAATCTGCGGACCGACCTGTGGCTGAACGTCGATTTCGGTTGCGACGTCGTTGTCGACAAGTGCGTGATCTGGCTGCGCGCCGACTATCCTCACGACGGCGCGTGGAAAAGCGCGACGCTCGAATTCTCCGACGGTTCGACCGAAAAGATCCAGCTTAAGGCGACCGCCGAGCCCCAAACCTTCGCCTTCCCGGAACGGCGCGTCAACTGGATTCGCATGACGGACCTTGAGGTCGAATACCCCCTTAAATGGTGCGGAATAACGGAGATCGAATTTTGGGGCAAGACCGCCGTTGAAGAACGATAAACCGGGTCGCGCCTCCCTTTTTCATGCTCGCGCTTTTTCCGCCTCTGCCGGAGACGATTGCAATTTGAATCGTCGGCGCGTATACTACTGGAGAGAACGCGCGTTCGTCGTTGCGTCGTTGCGAGCGAACGAGGCGTTTTCCAACTCCTTTGACAGACAGGTTGTGCCATGAATCATATTCTTCTGCGCCGGCTCGCCGCGTTGACGACGGTCGTCTCCGTTCTTTGTTGCGCTTCGTTTTCGCGGGCGGGGTATCCCGACTGGAAATTCGACCCTGCCGCGTTTGACGCGCGGCTCCTTCAGGACTGGCTGCTTCAGGACGGGTCCGCCGACGCGTCGGCGTTTGACGTTCAGACCGACGCCGACGCCGCGTTTGCGCTCGTCGATCGCGTTCTCAAGGGGCTCGAAAACGCGCACGACGCCGACTCTTTCGGCGAGGAAAACGCTTACGACGAGGCGACGACCGTCGGAGCGGCGCAGTATGAGCATGGCGTCGTGGACGCGTCTGCGGCTGGCGTCGCCGCGCTTCGCGAGCGGACGAGTCAGCTTGTCGCCGAGAAAGCGCCGGGCTCCGATCCGCGATGGCGCGAACTCTATCGCGCCGCGTGTCGTGTTCGGCGCGCGCGACGGCTCGCCGACGCGGCAGAGACGGCGCCGCAGTTTGTCTACACGAAGCATTTCGTCATTGGCGCGAGCCATTACGCGTACACGGAGGACGTAACCGACGAATGGTACGTCGATTACAGCTCGAACCGTCAGGCGGGCGGACAGCTGATTCTCGCGTCGTTTGCGCCAGACGGTTCGATCCGCAACGAGGTTCTCGTCGACTCGCCCAAGGGCATGATTCGCGACCCGGACGTCTCATGGGACGGCAAACGCGTGCTCTTCTCGATGCGTAAGGACCTGGTCGACGACGATTTCCACATTTACGAGTACGACTGCGAAACGAAGGAAGTACGTCAGATTACCAGCGGTCCCGGAGTCGCCGACATTGAGCCGATCTACCTTCCCAACGGCGATATTCTTTTTGGCTCGACGCGTTGCACTCAGATTACCGACTGCTGGTGGACCGAGGTTTCCAACTTCTATACTTGCGACGCCAACGGTCAGTTTCTGCGCCGCGTCTCCTTCGATCAGGTTACGGTCAACTATCCGAAGCTGCTCGACGACGGACGCGTTATCTATACGCGCTGGGACTACAACGACCGCGGCCAAATCTATCCTCAGCCGCTCTTCCAGATGAATCCTGACGGAACGGCGCAAACGGAGTTTTACGGCAACAATTCCTATTTCCCAACGACGATCATGCACGCGCGTGGCGTTCCTGGCTCCGATCTCGTCATGGCGATTGCGGGAGGACACCATACCTATCAGAACGGCAAGCTCATTATGATCGACCGCTCCAAGGGCACGCAGGAAAACGAGGGATGCACGCTCGTCGCGCCCGTGCGCGAGACGCCCGCGGACAAGATCGACCAGTATGGACAGCAGGGCGAGCTCTTCCAGTATCCCTGGCCGCTCGACGAATCGACGCTTTTCTGCGCCTATCTGCCCGAGGGCGGCGCGTGGAAGTATCCCGTTCCTTTCGGACTGTATTGGTTTGACGTCGACGGCGCGCGCGAACTGCTCGCGTACGATCCGGCGATCAGTTGCGGGCAGCCGATCGCGCTTCAGGAGCGCGAGATTCCGACGACAAGGCCGTCGCAGGTCGACCTCAGCCAGACGACGGGTAAATATTACGTTCAGGACGTTTACGAAGGTCCGGGCCTTCAGGGGATCGAACGCGGCGTCGTTACGGCGCTGCGCGTGGTCGCGCTGGAATTTCGCGCCGCCGGCGTTGGCAAGAACGGCAACAGCGGACCCGCCGGGGGCGCGATGAGCTGCACCCCTCCGGCGGTCCGCAACGGGTCGTGGGACGTTAAGCATGTGCTTGGCGAAGTTGCCGTCGAAGAGGACGGTTCTGCGTACTTTGAGGTTCCCGCGAAGACGCCCGTGTATTTCCAGCTTCTCGACAAGAACGGCGACGTCGTTCAGACAATGCGCAGCTGGTCGACGCTTCAGCCGGGCGAAACCTTTGGTTGCGTCGGATGCCACGAGCCGAAGGGGTCGGTGATTGAGAACGCGGCAACGAACGCGGGCTCGACGACGATCGCGCTGCGCAAAGGGGCGGCGAAGCTCCAGCCCGTTATGTTTCCGCCTCCAGGCGCGCGTCATGACGCCGGCTTCAGCTTTGTCCGCGACGTCCAGCCGATCCTCGACCATCATTGCGTGTCGTGTCACACCGGCGGTCAGGACAAGCCCTTCAGTCTTTTGGGGAACGTCGACGTTTCCGCGAAGGGAATCGAGGCGAACGAGCTTTCCGAGCGCGCCTTCAGCGAGGCGTATCTCAATCTGACGAGCTACGGCGACCACGACGGACCGTATATCGACTGGCTCGGAATTCAGGAAGGCCCGAGCATGTTGCCGCCGTACGACTCCGGCGCGTGCAAGAGCAAGCTAATCTCGATGTTCCGGGGACCGGACGGTCAGTACGGGGGTCAGGATGAGAATCACAAGGAGGTGAAGCTCGGCGAGAAGGACGTTAAAACGCTTGCGCTGTGGATCGACCTGCTCGTTCCTTTCTGCGGGGATTACGTCGAAGCGAATCAGTGGACCGTTGCGGACCGCGCTCAGTATGAATACTACTGGGCCAAGAGAGTTGCGGAAGACGAGATCGACGCGTTCAACGTCGAGCTCAAACGCGTTTCTATTGAAACGGGCGATTCTTCCGTCGGTAAGGACAGCGCGAATATCGAGTTCGGCGGACTCGCGGATCGTCAGGCGTTCATGGAAGGTTACGTTGCGCGTCGACTTCCTTCGATCGCGCGTCGCAGCGGCGACCTCAACGTCTATCGCAATCTTGCGCTCAATCCGCGCGATATTCAGGGCGACGAGATGGAAGTCCGCGTATCGTACCCACACGCGTCGTCGAACAGCGAATACGCGTACGACGAGGCGTTTGCCGCGAAAAACGCGATCGACGGCAGGAAGGAGAACAAGGGTCACGGGGGCGCTTTCCCATCGTGGG
>CACYBR010000068.1 GCA_902772705.1 uncultured Planctomycetota bacterium | reverse complement strand
CCTGCCATACGACGCCGGATACTACGCTGGCGCCGACGTTACGCTCCTTGCGTACAATCCCTCCGGCATGACGTCGTTGCCGACCGATTTCGAGGGCGCGACCGAAAAGTTCGGCGCCAACGTTCCCGCCGCGATCTACGTCGTGTTCGGCGGCGCGAAACCGACCGGGGTCTGTCCCGTCAACCTTGACGTCTTTAAGCGTTGACAAGCGAGCCGTCCAATCGTGAATACCCAATCGTCGATATAAGGGACGTCCCCGATCGTTTCGGAGACGTCCCTTTTGCGTTGGCGGACGCGCGCGTCGAAACCTGCCTGTTCGGCGTCTTCGGCGTCTTGCCAGAACGACTTGGGAAATCTATAATAAGGATAGTTTTGGACTAAGGAAGTCTTTGGACCGCTCAGAACCCCGCCTTTGAGGAGCCATAAAATGAAAATCAATAAAACAGCGGCGACGATCGCCGCGACCGCTTTGATCGCAACCGCCGGGTTCATGTTCCTGCGCAGCGACGCCGCCAATAACGCGGTTTCCGTCGCAGTCGCCGAACCTGCTTCTGCCGACGCCAATCTCACGGCGGAAAACTCCGTCACGACGAACTCCGGCGAAAAGATCGCGCTCGATTCCCTCAAATATTACGATCCCAACGCCGAGTCGACCGTCTATTTCCTGTCCGCGATCGACCCCGACGCGCTCGTAAAAGCTTTTGACGCCCTCAACTGGAAGCCGGAAGGCAAGCTTGGCGTCAAGATTTCCACCGGCGAGTCCATGAAGACGAATCATCTTCGTCCGGAGCTGATCGGCAAGCTGGTCAAGCGTCTCGACGGAACGATTGTCGAATGTAACACGGCGTACGGCGGCAATCGGATGGAGACCGCAAAACATTGGCAGACAATCAAGGAGCATGGGTATCTCGATCTCGCGCCGTGCGATATTCTCGACGAAGAAGGCTCCGTCGCGCTCAAGGTCGACGGGTACGCGCGGATCCCGCAGAATTACGTTGGAACCCATTTCAAGAACTACGACTCCTATCTCGTCCTCTCCCACTTCAAGGGGCATCAGATGGGCGGATTTGGCGGCGCGCTCAAGAATATCTCGATCGGGTTCGGCTCCACCAAGGGTAAGAACAACATTCATACTGGCGGCAAGAGCACGACGACCTGGCTCGGCGGCGTTCAGGACGAGTTCACCGAAAGCATGGCGGACGCGGCGAAATCCGTGATTCAGGCGGTCGACGGAAAAATGGTCTTCGTCAGCGTCATGAACCGCCTGTCGATCGACTGCGACTGCAACGGCAACCCTGCGGAACCGGAGATGAAGGACGTTGGAATTCTGGCGTCGACGGATCCGGTCGCGCTTGATCAGGCGTGCGTCGATTTCGTCTACGCTTCGAAGGACAATACTGCGTCGCTGCGCAATCGCATGGAGAAGCAGAACGCGATCCACATCCTCGAGACCGCTGAGAAAATCAACGTCGGCAAGCGCGCCTATAAGCTTGTCGATCTTGACGACTGACCTCTGGCGTGAATTCAGGCGTCAGGACGCCGCGCGGAGGCTCTTGACGCTTGAATTGTTGACCTGTTTTTTCCCGCCTGACGAGGAGACCAAAAATGGCTGACAAAACGATCAAAACGAATTCCGGCGAAGAAATCGCGCTCGCGGAGCTTAAATATCAGGACGAGAACGCGGCGTCGGACGTCTATTATCTCTCGGAGATTTCCCCCGACTCACTCGTGAAGATTTACGAGAAGCTCGAATGGACGCCCGAGGGCAAGCTTGGCGTCAAGATCTCGACCGGCGAGTCGAACAAGAGCAATCATCTTCGTCCGGCGCTCATTGGCAAGCTTGTCAAGCAGGTCGGCGGCGTTATCGTCGAGTGCAACACGGCGTACGGCGGCAATCGCACCGAGACCGCCAAGCGCTGGCAGACGGTCAAAGAGCACGGTTATCTCGATATCGCGCCCTGCGACATTCTGGACGAGGAAGGAACCGAAACGCTCAAGGTCGACGGATATGCGCGTATTCCGGAAAACATTGTCGGATCGCATTTTCGAAATTACGGGTCGTTTCTCGTGCTGTCGCACTTTAAAGGTCATCTTATGGGCGGATTTGGCGGCGCGCTCAAGAATATCTCGATCGGGTTCGCGTCGACCGCCGGCAAGATCAATATTCACACGGCGGGCAAGAGTCGCGACGCGTGGATGGAGTGCGTTCAGGACGAGTTCACCGAAAGCATGGCGGACGCGTCCAAGTCGATTATCGACGCGGTCGGCGGCAGGATCGTCTTCATCAACGTCATGAACCGCCTGTCGATCGACTGCGACTGCGACGGCAACCCTCACGAGCCGGAGATGAAGGACGTCGGGATTCTCGCGTCGTCCAATCCGGTCGCGCTCGATCAGGCGTGCGTCGATCTTGTCTACGCCTCGAAGGACAATACGGCGTCGTTGCGCGCGAGAATGGAGAAACAGAGGGGAATTCATATCCTCGAGACCGCTGAAAAGATCGGAATTGGCGAACGCGCCTATAAGCTGGTCGACCTCGATGAGTGACGCGCTGACGATTCTTTGGCGCGAGCTGATTTACGTCGCGTATTATTTCGACGTTCAGCTCCGGCAGATTTTCTGGTTCTGGGTTCTCGGCATGGCGATCGGGACGTTCGTCTCGGTCTTCCTCAAGGAGCGGATCCACGGGACGGTCCGCTCGCTGGGCGCGCGCGTACCCGGCGGCGTAGGGCTCGTTTTAGCCAGCGCGCTCGGGATCCTTTCGCCTCTGTGCATGTACGGCACGATCCCGATTGCGGCGAGCTTTTCGAAGTCGGGCGTGCGCGACGACTGGCTCGCCGCCTTCATGACGAGCTCCGTGCTCCTCAACCCTCAGCTGATCGTATACAGCATGGCGCTGGGCAGGACGGCGCTGATTGTTCGCGTCGTCTCGTGCTTTCTCTGCGGGGCGCTCGCGGGCGCGCTGGTCCGCGTCTTCTACAGGGAGACGAGTTTCTTTACGTTCGAGGGGTTCTCCGAGCCGAAGAATCGCGACACGGACCCGAATATCGTCATGCGACTGCTCAGGAACTTTGGCCGCAATCTTCGCGCGACGGGACTTTATTTTCTACTGGGCGTCCTTCTTTCGGCGCTCTTTCGTCGTTACGTGCCCGACACGATCATGACGGCGGTCTTTGGCGGCAATCATCTATGGGGCGTTCTTATGGCCGCGACGGTCGGCGTGCCTCTCTACGCCTGCGGCGGCGGAACGATCCCGCTCCTTCAGGAATGGATCGGCTCGGGCATGAGTCTCGGCAGCGCGGCCGCCTTCATGATAACCGGACCCGCGACGAAAATCACGAACCTCGGCGCGCTCAAAATCGTTCTGGGCGCCCGGCGCTTCGGACTCTATCTCGCCTATATCATGGCGTTCTCGCTCCTCTGCGGCGTTCTGGTCAATCTCCTTGTTGCCCACGCGTCCTGACGCGCGATAAACGCCCTACTCAAAAAGCCTGTTACGGAGAGTCTGCCGCGAGGGAGGAATTGTATAGCGCTATAATCAGACACGTAGCCCTTGATAACCAGCGTTGGATCGGATAGTTTCTGCGCCGCCTGACGGGACGTCAATTACCGCGCAACGTGTCGATGAACAGGATTCAGACGTCTTTTTGTCGCCCTCCTGTCGAATGTTTCTGAGCGACAGCTCCTTAAACAGAGGGGTAAAACCCAAACGACGACTGTTTATAAAGCGCTTAATTCTCTTAAAAATAACGGTAATACAATGT
>CACYBR010000067.1 GCA_902772705.1 uncultured Planctomycetota bacterium | reverse complement strand
GTTTTCTTCCCGTCGATCTCCTCGGGGATGACGAGCGTCTCCCCGATCGGCCCCTCGAAACCGGTTATCTTAACGCCGTCTTCAAAGGGCGCCGTTCTGAAACGGAATACTGTCGCTACGTTCTTCATTAAACGCGCCCTCCCCGCTCTTTTTGACGCCGAAATCGCGCAAAGCCAAAAAACAAAGGATAAAACGTCTGACGGACAGTCTATATGGTCGACGCCAAGAAATCAAGCGAACCGGCGTTGAAAGGACGAAGACGCCCCAAAGTCCAACGCCGCCGTTCTTATTCCCTCTCGACAAGCGACGCGCGATTCATCGAATCGAGCTTAACGCGGTTATTATTAACGGACCATTTCTCGAATCGCCGCTTTAATGTCTTACCTCTTAAGAAGGTCTTTTAGCAGAACAAGTTTCCTTACGATCTACGACTTTAGCATTACTTTTCCTCCTGATTCGTCAACGCGCCCGCTTTTTTTGAGCATGACAATCGAAGCATTTAGTCGAGGTCTCATTAATTCCGCATCATACGCCAAACCATATTCGCTCGCCAAAATGCGAAATAAGGATCCTCGAGCCAAAGGACCGCGTTTACGAAGAATTATAACTTCAGCTTCGATTAGCTCTTCAAACGAAATATAGGCGAAAGGACGGACGTCATAGCTGGTCGCAGGAATTTTGGGAACCACTTTATATTGTCCCTTTCGCCAGAGGAAGTCGCCCCGAATATCAACGAGGTTCAAAAACGAGTCGGAAAGTATAACTTGATCAACTGCGTCGTCTACTTCTTTTGTCATAGAAGGAACGCCAAAAAGAGGCGCGAGCAATTCTTTTAAGAAATCAATATGAATTGGCGTTGAATCCCCTAATAGGTCGCGAATTGCGGAAGAAATGGCGCGTTTCGGACTTTGGGATGCGATAAAATTGAGTCTGTGGTATAACTCAAACTTAAATTCGTTAGAAACAGTTCCATTTTCATCTATTGAATCAATCGTTTCCGTTTCAATATCCGTTGCAGTATAACGATCGAGTTCAATAGAACCAACCTTGTCTCCCTGCTCGAAAAGTGAAGAGGCGAACTCCGTTTTGGAATCTTTGAAAGAGCTTTCTCTCCCGATTACAGAACGTTCAATAGCGTCTTCCACTGCGGCGACGAGACGTTTTCCTTCCGCTTTCGGATTCTTAACCCAATCAGGCGACCATACGCGATAGAAACGCCACCCCATTGTTTCAAGAACTTGTTGACGAAGTCGGTCGCGATCTCTAGCTGATTTTGCGTCTCGGTACGAAAGACCATCACACTCAATCCCCAACACATACTTACCAGGCGCCGATGGATGACGAATCGCCATATCTATTCGATATTCCGAACAACCAACTCTGGTCGCGACGTCATAGCCTTTACTTCTTAAGAATTGGCACACGGTATTCTCGAAAGAAGATTTCATCTCCTTTTCGTTGACCGACGAATTATCGCCGTCGAGCGCCTGAACCCCGAACTCAGCAAATTTGAGATATTCCTGAAGCAACTGAACGCCTTTGGGCGAAGTCTCCGTCACACGCATGTCGCAAGCGTGAATGGAACTGACTACCTTAACTGCGTACTTGGCACGTGTTACGGCTACATTAAGGCGTCTTTCGCCTCCGATTCTATTAATGGGACCAAAATTCATGTAAAGGGGCTCGTTCGGACCGGTCTTGCCATAACCTACGCTGAATATGATCGTGTCGCGTTCGTCCCCCTGCACGTTCTCCAGATTCTTGATGAAAAACGGCTCTTCTCTGTCTTCACGGAAGAAGTCTTCATATGTCGGATCGGAGTTGCGACGCTTATCGATTATGTCTTCGATACACTTACGCTGAGCGTCGCTGAACGTTACCACGCCAACCGAGCGTTCAGGATGTTCACGGAATTGTTCATAAATGAGATCGACGACTCTTTTCGCCTCAACAGGATTGTCACGTTTACCGCTTCGTTGATAAAAACCATCCTTAACGTAAATGAACTCTACTCCGTCGCGAGTAACGTCAAAAGGCTCTGGAAATGTCGTAAGTTCACCACCGTATATTTTACGGTTGGAGAACGTTATCAACGCCTCGTTCCTACTGCGATAATGCCATTTTAACGTCAATTGAGGCAAAATACCTCCAATTTCATCAAGGATTGATTCATAGCTATCACTGTCGTCGTCCTCTTCGTCATACTCGTCTGAACCTGAAAGAGTTGCGGTAAAAAAACTCGTAGGCGGCAATTGTTTGCTGTCGCCAGCAATGATTGCCTGTTTGCATCGGCTGATAGCGCCAATCGCGTTCTCTGTTCTAACTTGAGACGCTTCGTCAAAAACAACCAAATCAAACTCATAAATGTCAGATTGAAGGAAAAGACTTACCGATAAGGGAGACGTCATCAAACACGGCTTGAGTTTTGGAAGTAGCGTCGGAATGCTGTCCAGAAGCTTGCGCACTGGCATGATCCTTCGTTTTTTACCGTATTCACGCTGAAGGGTTTTAAGTTCATTGCGTTCGCTAGAAGAACTTGAAATAGATATTCGCCTATATTCGTCAAGCAATTTCTTTCTAAGTCGATTCGACGCGATCTCAAACTGTCTGACGTCCAGTTCTCGGAATTTTTTGACACAACTATTCTGGTCCCCAGATGTAAATTGTTTAACGGCTGGAAGCTGAGGCATAACCGAGTCGAGCCATAAACATTCAAAGCGTTTCAAAAACGCCGATTCGAAACAATCAACGTCCAAGCCTGATTCCAACGCTAATCTGACAAGCGACTCCAAACCCAAATTCTCACAACGCTCTTTCGCTGTTTTGAATTCGATCCAGTCTTCAAGTCCGCCAATATTAGCACGAAGTCTTTTTACAAATTCCGACGTTTTACCAGCAGAATCTAAAAGAGACCAGACAGATTCTTCAAAACAATGAACCAATTGATCATGCAAAGGCAAATATTCGTCGATGAAAGAGCGGAGATATCGCGCCAACTGACGACACTTTCCAACAACCGTGTCGCCAGAGGCAACACTATGCTGGAAAGCCATGGGGAGCGACAGGCAATCGGCATAAGTTTTGAATTGCACGACCCAGTCTATTCTCTCTTGAACGACATTCCAATCCGTATCAAGACCGTCGTAAAGAAAAAAGAAATCAGCTTTAACCGACTCGTTCTCTTTCAGGAGGTCGGCTTCTGTCTTTTTAAGTTCGCCGAGCTTCTTTAGCGCATCTAATTCAAATTCGTGCGGCGCGTCGGGGATGGCGTGTGACGCAACGTCTTCAACTCGCTCGACAAGTCGATCCATGTGCTCTTTAATTTTTCCTGCAGAAGCTTCAAGCAATGAGAAAGAATCGTTTGTTGACGCCGTCTGGACGACTGATAATAGTTTTTCTATCGTTTCATCGCCATCCGCCAACGTCTCAATACGTTCCGCTTCTTGTTCGAATAAAGCAACGTTCGTTCCCGCAAGAATACGCTCTCTGAAAACCAATGGGATCGTATTCGGAAATCGACTAATCAAGCGTTCAAAACAGGAAAAAGCCTCAGACGCCCCCTCTATGCACGACATATCGAAGCCTTTGCCAATAAACCATCCTCCGAGGTAATCACTGAAAAGCGACCGTCTTTGGAGCAGTCTTTGAAATAGGTCGCAATAGCGCAACAATAAACGCCAAAACACGAGAAACTGTTCTAACGAAAAGGACGTGTTTGAATCCCAGAATTCTCCCCCTCTTCTATCATTCTGACCCGTATTCGTTCCAGAATCCGTATTCGCTAAATTACGTCGATATGCGACTATTTTCTCGCAAAGCTCTCCCACTTTTTGGTCCAAATTTAGCAGATCATCGTCTTTCGCTGGAGTTTTGGTCAGTATTTGGAGTCTGGAGATAGGAATTTCTGCATGAATCAGTTCATTAATCCGTGCTATTTCAGAGGAATATTTTCCGACATTATCACCTCGCAAAATGGAACGCTTCAATTCATCCGGAATATTCCCCTGATAATGTTTTACCAGCGTTTCAAATTGTTGAAACGCTGTGTAAGCGCCTGAAAAATCAGTGTATTCTCCATTAAACCAACCTCCCATATACCTTTCAAAAATCGTCGTCTTTTCGGTAAAAGACTCCAAGGCTTCGCGGTAATGTTTAATCTTTAACAACAATTCTGTCGCGTCGTCAAACGTAAACTTTTTCTTGGGAACCTTAAAAAGCAATCTTAGAGATTTGCAGTCCTGCCGATAGCTCTTTTTGAAAACGCGAAACAAAGATAAGTATTCTGTCTTAAATCGCTCATCAACGGCACGATAGTCAAACTCAAGAACACTCTTCTCACAATCCTGTAAAAGTTCGTTTCTCGACCAACTAAGTTCCTTTATCAGTTTGTCTGCCTGCCTACACAAATTCATACGTTCGGTTTTATTACTCCACGCGGAATCAAACCAGAATTCATTAGGCTTAATGTTTTCAGAACACAACTGAACCCTTTCGCAGAATTCAGGGATCTCGGAAAGGTATTTCGGCGGTTCAAGCTTCAATCCGTCTGCAACACGTTCTATCAGAGTACGTAACTCTTTCAATAGAACTCTTCCCTGACAAACGGTAGATTCAACCTCATCCAATTGAGCGCTAATCAGCTTATCCGCTTCCTTTTGAATGGCCTCAAAACGAGGTCTTACCTCGTCCAGCCGAGCGATAATCCAGTCATAGAAAACGACGTCGTCCTCATAGTCAGAAATAAACCTTTCAAGTTCTAAATCATTTTTAGCCCAACAACGAAGAATATCTTTTTTACAATTTGCAAGCTCCTCTGTCAAAACAAAAGCTTCTCGAAAAATTTTTCCCCGACGTGAGGTATCGCGCCATTGTTGCTCAAACCAGAAGGACGACGCCTTCATCTCTTTGGAAAAATCACGAATAAACGCCAAAAAATCAGGTATTTCTGACAAGCGTTCTGGAGCTTCAAGTCCGACTTCACACGCAACGTCATGAAGCGTCGATTGTAGTTCCACCAACTTAGCAACGCCACTTTGACATAATTTAGAGATAGAGAGCATTTCTTTAAAGGAAACGCTTTTCTTCCGTCGAGCAAAGTCCTTATTGAGCAATCTCCGAACTTCGCGAATATTCTCCTCGATAGCTCCCTGATATTCGTCAACGTCAATCTCAAAAAAACCCGGATTGAATCGCTCGGCAAGGTATTTTTTTTGTGTGTTCAGCAATGTCTGGGATGATTTTAAGCGCTCGGCACGCTCCGCCAAAGAGTTGAGCTCTTCCTTTGATAATTCAAGCCATTCTTCGGGAAACCTCTGCGCTGTCGCGAAAAAATCTAAGGCGTCGACATATCTCGACGTCTGCGCCAATTCGACGTTGAGGTTCAGACCGACGTCATTTTTAAACTTTTCGACCTCAACTAGGTAATCAGAGCCCTTGGTAAGCAATTGCTCCAGCAATACAGTCAGATTATGTCGAGTTTCATGACTTACACTTTTGATGGTCGTATATCGCCAGGGATGCTCCTTCCAATCTTCCGTCAGTTTCTTACGGGCTGAGGCCAGAAGGTTGACGGCAGAATTCATTTCGTTCAAGCGCACACGATCAATTTGGTGAATAGAACATCCTTCGATACAAAACGCAACGTCTGGAGCGGTCTCAAGATTCGCCAAAATACCGTAGGCGTCGAAAGCCGACTGTTCCAGCGGTTGAATCTTACGATGTAGTTGCTCGCAATAACCATTAAGCCGATCACGCAATGTATTGAGCTCGTCCAGAGAGGAAACGTCAACGTCGCCACATAAAGGCAGGGAATACTGAAAGACGAGACCAAACGAATCGAGAAACTCTCGTTTGTTGACCTTGCAACTATGCAACACGAGGCAAAAATCATCCAGACCTACTGCCGCGAGACGTTTATAGACAACGTCGAGGGCCGCCATCTTTTCGGAAACGAAAAGAACCTTCTTCCCATCGGCTATCGCCTCGGCAATGATGTTGGCGATCGTTTGCGACTTGCCCGTTCCTGGAGGTCCCTGCAAGACAAAGTTCACGCCTTTTTTTGACAGTAGAATCGCGTCCTGTTGACTGGAATCCGCATCGAGAATCTGAAACGTTTTTTGCGGCGAGAATGTCTCGTCGTGCTTATAAGACTTCAGCCAGGAAATATCAGATGAAACATCTGTCATTTCACCTGCAATTGCCTGAACAAGTTCATTTTCGAGCAATTCAGAGCTCCTATGCTCAAGATCTTTATACATATTGATCTTAGCAAAGGATAGTAATGCAAGAGAAACATCGCGTCTCACATTCCAGCCAAGTGGAGCGATTATATCCTCAATGGAGTCGAGATAATCGTCAATATCGTTGGAATATTGATAAAAATCCGGAAAATTCAGCGCGTATTCCTTCTCCATTTTGTACGCAAGAGTAGGATTCAGAATAATTTCTTCTTCGTCAATGTTCAGTTTATAAGGGTCGGTAACACGAGTTTGAGACAAGACGACGGGAACAAGCACGAGGGGAGAATTCAAGGAAGTAGACGTATTTTGTTCCTTCCACTCCAAAAAGCCAAAAACAAGATACAGTACGTTGACCCCCTGTTCCTCACTGAACGTTCTGGCTTTGGCACGTAGCGCCTTGGCTGTCTTATTACATTCTTTGACAGACTGGTCGGTCTTAAAACTACCTAAAACCTTGACGCCAGACGGCACGTCTTTCTCGTCCGTATCAAGAGGGATCCCTCCAGAATAGTGGGGAAAAGTCAGGGACTTTTCATCGACGACAACAGTTTTATAGAGTTGTTCGTAATCGGGAGACGTTATCTTCAGAGTCCCTCGCTTTAAGTCCCGATAATTCAGCAAACGGTTCCGCTTTCCCATGTCGAGAAGCTTTTTCTTCCAAATCTCCAGTTTTTTCTCAACAAGGCTCGACATGTTTCTTCTCTCTTACCGCGCCGACAAAAAAGGACGAAACCATTTTCCATGTTCGCACGAACTCGGAAGGATTCGTCCAGTAAGACATAACGCTTATTAAAGCGCCCGAGACGGCGTTCGTCAATCGCGACGAACGGATATTCCGGGCGTTCATCGGGCGTTTTGGTATTCTTGAATCCGTCAACGCCTTCGTTACGAACGATT
>CACYBR010000066.1 GCA_902772705.1 uncultured Planctomycetota bacterium | reverse complement strand
GTCGCGACGATCGCTTTCGGCATGGGAATCGACAAGTCAAACGTGCGGTTCGTCGTACACGGCGATCTGCCAAACGACGTGGAGAGCTACTATCAGGAGACGGGTCGCGCGGGCCGCGACGGAGCGCCGGCGCGCTGCGCGCTCTTCTACGGATATCAGGACGTCGCGCTGCGTCGCAGCTTCCTCGACGAATACGAGGATCCCGTCGCGCGTGAGGCGGCGGAAAAACGGCTCAACGAGATGGTGCGCTTCGCGGAATCGGACGGTTGCCGGCGCGTCAATCTGCTCAAGTACTTTGGCGAGACGTACCGTCCGATCGATCTGACGAAGGAGTACGACGAAAACGAGCCGCGCCCCGCCGCGACGCAGTGCGGTTCGTGCGATTTCTGCGTCGGCTCCGTGCCAAGGGTCGACGCGACGATCGACGCTCAGAAAGCGCTCTCCGCGATGCAACGCACCGGCAACCGTTTCGGCGCCGCTCATATCGCCGACGTGCTGATGGGAACAAAAACCGAAAGGATTGAAGCGCTGGGCCACGACGCGCTCCCAACCTTCGGCGTGGGCGCCGATCGTTCGAAGCAGTACTGGAAATACCTGATTCAGGCGCTCTTAACGCAGGGAGTCGCGACGCTCGCGCCCGACGTCAGGTTCCCCGTCCCGCAGGTCTCCGCGCTCGGCTGGGAAGTCATGCGCGGACGACGCAAGGTTTCCATTCTCAAACGCCCCGATCCCAAGAAAAAGAAGAAAAACACCCTTCTCGACGGGTCCGCCGCGCCCTACGACAAAAACGCCCTTAAAGGACGCGATCGCATGCTGTTCGACGCGCTGCGCGCACGACGCGCCGAGATTGCGCGAGCCGAACGCGTCCCGCCCTATGTCGTCTTCTCCGACAAGACGCTCGTCGACATGGCGTGCCTCAAACCGCAAACGCCCGACGATTTCCTGCTCGTCAACGGGGTCGGCAAAGCGAAACTGCGCAACTTCGGCGAAGAATTCATGGACGCGATCCGCGAATTTCTGCGCGACAATCCGTAGCGACGCGCCCAAAAGAACCCATGACGCTTAAATTATTGGACGTGCTGAAATCCGCCGCTTGCAATTTCGCGAGCGAAACGATATGCTGGAGCGCGCCGAGAGGCGACGCCGTTCGACGTTCCTGTCAGGCGGCGGTCGGCGTTGAAATTTGGCGCCTTTGCGCTGTTCAGAATTGTCCCGGAGTTGAACGATGAACGACCAGTTGAAGATTGAACGTAACCGCGACGCGATGCGGCTTTTTGAGAAATGTATCAACGCCAACGATTTAACGCTCGGGCGTCAATTGATTTCAGAAGCCGCCGAGTTCACAACGCCCGTTTCGCCGACCCCTCTTAAAGGCGCGGAGGGCTATCTGAGCGTCGTCGAAATGATGCGGAAGAGTTTCCCCGACGTTCAGTGGAAGCTCGAAAGAATGGTCGTCGACGCCACAACCGTCGCCGTTCAGTGGCGCTGCACGGGGACGTTCGTCGGAACGGCGCCCTTTGCGGGAATCGCGCCAAACGGTCGCAAGTTCAGCGCGACGGTTATGAACTTCTATACCTTCGACGAGGACGGCAAGATCGTCGACGACGCGGCGGCAGAGGGAATCGCGGGAATCCTTCGCGGTATCGGCGCGTTGTAAACGGTTTCCGAAAGAGAAGAACGTCAGAAAACGTAGGGATTGCCGCGTTTTGCGCTTTCAATTCGAAATCGCCTAATCGCTTTGAGCGCGAGCCCCATTGCGACGAGCGCCCCGCGCAAATTGTTTATCGTCACTCCCCCGTGCGTTATGGAATGAAGGGCAGAATCAAACTGACGCTTACGCACGTAATACTCGAAGGAAATTAAATCGTAAAGATTGCGCTCTCGATTTGCAGCCAGAATTCGTTCCACCCAGACGTTGAGCGAACGCACCGAGCCAACCTGTTTGCCGCGAACAAACTGGAGGTGAACGCTCTTCTCATCCTCATTCGGCTCAATCCCGAGATAACCGAGTTCCTTCAACAAAACCCTTTGAGTAACTTCAGCCATTCGCTCCTTTTGCGCGTTCGAAGCCTGTACGTCGCTGATGCGATAATGAACGAGTTCCTCGGGTAGCACGTAGATTTTTCGGCATAAACAGACACGAGTCCACAGTTCGAAATCTTCTGCTAAATTATAGTCTTCATCATAAAACATCCCGTCGCGTGTAAAGACTTCGGCACGAATCATTACGCTCGGGTGCAGAATCCTCTCACACCCGAAAAACAACCGTCCCTGAATCTGCCAGGGCATGCTATCGCGGCGACGGGGCGTTCTTAGCGCTCCGTTAACAAGGAAGAGAAAGTCCGAGCCCAAAACAGAGACGTCATGAAACTTTTCGAGAAACGCAACCTGTCGCTCAAAACGCGTCGGCAAGCTCCAATCATCGGAGTCCATACGGGCGACGTACTTCCCCTTCGCCTCTTTGATCGCGCGATTGAGACTTCTGGGCAATCCCAGATTGACCTCGTTTTCAATGAGTCGAATTCTCGAATCAAGCGTCTCATATTCGCGTAAGATCGCCGTCGTTTTTTCGTTGGAACAGTCGTTGACAATGATAAATTCAAAGTCCCGATAGGTCTGATTCAGAATAGACGAAACCGCAACGCGTAAAAACTCTTCCGGCGTGTTGTACACGCTCATGACAACGGACACCAAACTGGACATAGAATCGCCCTATCTTATGTTCATACGTTTTCTCAAATTACGTCTGTCTTTGTGTCGAATTAGGAAGAGGCACAGAAATTGGCATACGACGCGCTTAATCTTGTACGAGACGCGCTGCATTGGCAATCGCCCATATTTTGTCAAAGCCGCGTAGCCATAAAGAATATCAAGACAAGGACAATGTCGCCGTGACCCCATATAGTGTATCAGCCGCGTTTGTCCTTCCACATAATCCCGGGGATTCACGTTCCACTTCTCTGAGACCAAACGATAACCGTAGCGACTGGCATAGATATTCAAAAGATCCTGTTCGGCAAAACTGAGAGGCTCTTTAAATTCATTTATGATATTGAGCAATTTATCGACAACGTCGTTCTCTCGCCAATACTTGAGGTTCATAAGAAGAACGCCAGCGTTAAAATAGTCGTCCTTTTTTTCGATTCCGATCGCCTTACAATGCTCCTGACTCATATAACGATCGTGCGCAGCTGCGGCAAAAACGCCGTCTAAAGGCGTGTTCCACAACTCGCGCAGACTCGACAACACGACAATATCGACGTCCATGTAGAGTATTTTCTCTAACGATTCTGGAAGGAATCTCGCGGCAAAGAGACGATGATAGACCAACGCGGGAAACGGCGTGTCGGTCGATTGTAGATATTCGGGCAACTCGTGTTTATAATAGACGACTTCAAACGGACGTAACTTCTTAAGTTCATCTACCGCTTCACGAGAAGCATTTTTAAGTCCGCAATCAACAATATGAAAGCGAAAAGAATCGATAGCCTCGGCGTTCTTTAAAATGGAGGCGATTGTTGTCGCCATAAACGCGCCATAATTCTCGTCGCAAACGAGCATTATTTCGATGGAATCCGTTTTTTTAATATTAGTACAATCAGTCATACTGAAGCCCCTTCGATTCGCGATCGAACGCACCGTATCAGGAAAGCCCACGTGAACTCGCGTAGGATATGGAAAAACAAGATAGAAGTCAATAGTCTCCGTCGACGAGCGCCTGCGTCCGCGCTCCGCAAGCAGACGAATTTGTTTTCTACTGAAGAACGCCGTTAGAATTGATAGATTCAAACGGCGCGCTGAAAACGTCCCCCCCTCGCTTTCAACCGAAAGAGTCGAACGCTATGCGGTTTATCTCAAATTAAATCTTTTTCGGATCGCACGCCGGATCTTGCGAGGAAAGAAGAAAAAGCAGAGAATATTACAGATTGCGCGCTTGATCGCGCGCCTGAACTGATACGAACGTTCCTGCATCGGAAGGCGTCCGTAAGGCGTGAGCGCCGCGTAGCCGTAAAGAATATCAAGATGGGGACACCGCTGCCGGGAGCCCATATAGTGGATAAGTCGAGTCTTGCCTTCGACATAATCTCGAGGATGCACGTTCCAGCCGTCGGGCAACTTTTGGAACCCGTTGCGGAACGCGTAGACGTTGAGCACGTCCTGATCAGGAAAGTCGATGTTTTCCTTGATCTCCAACGCTATCTTGAGGAGCTTCTCCGTAATATTTTCCTCGCGCCATTTCCTGAGATTCATGAGGAGAACCCCGGAATTGAAGTACGGGAAATCCTCCGACAATCCGATCGCCTTGCGATGCGACAACCGCATATTTTTATCGGGCGCCGCGGCGATAAAGGCGTTATCGATCGGCGTTTTCCAGAGCTCGCGCAAACTCGACGTTACAACGACGTCAACGTCCATGTATACGATTTTGTCGAGCGTTTCGGGCAGAAAAACCGGCGCAAAAAGCCGGTGATTAACGACAAGAGGAAACGTCGAAATATCGTCGCATAGGAATTTGGCATATTCCT
>CACYBR010000065.1 GCA_902772705.1 uncultured Planctomycetota bacterium | reverse complement strand
GTCCTTCAAGCTCAGGAATCAAATCGATCCAGACATAATCACGATTCGTAAAAGCTTTGGCGCCGTTTTTCAGCAAAGCGGGGTTCAAAGAAGACTCCACCGTCATCTCCTCAGATTCAAAACGAATCATTCCCCTCTGCTCGTCCTTCCAATCGTTTCGCTTGTAATAGAAATGCCCGTCTTCGGCGCCAACGAACGGATCGAAAACACCGTCGCCGTCAAAGTCTACGACGGTAGGACTTGTACTGTGTCCCTTGATGGGAAGAGGATCAATCTCACCGGCAAGAACAAAACGATAAAGTCCGTCGTCTGACTTTGTCTGGAGGTACAAATCTGCGTTTCTTCCATTGGCTAGTATATCGAGCTTTCCATCTCGATTGTAATCAACGACGCAGATCTTGCGCCGACCGCTACCTCCGGCGCGTCCTGGATTGAGACGAAGAGGCGCGCCAGAAGCGTTGACCAGCGTCCGTTTAGGCGGCGCAAGTTTTAAAACGCCAGAAGCGTCGCGATACCGTTCAAAGAGGACCAGATATCCTTCGACGTCAAGCATGACAAGATCGGTGAGAGAGTCGCCGTTAAAATCGACGGCATAAGGCGTTGTGCGCCATTGAGTCAGCAGTTCCTTGTTTTTCGGGAATCGCCAACCCCATGCCAATCTAGGTTCCTCCCCATCCCACTCGACCTCGACAGCACGAGGTTGATCCAATTTCGGAACGCCCTTCTTGCCGATGTTTTTATACCAGAAAACATTTCCAAGGATTGAGTTGAGCAGAATATCTCTGAGTCCGTCGCCGTCCCAATCCGCGACAGAAAGCGTCGTATAACCCCATTTCGGTTCGCAAGGTCCCTGAATGGAACCGTTGGGTCCCGCTTTTATACGAATAAGAGTCGTTCCGTCCCTTCTTTCTTCAACAAGGGAAGAACCGGGCGGGACAAGCGCTTTAGCAGCCTCAAGGATTGCGTCGTTGGGTTCACTGGCGAGAGCGACTGGCGTCGCCCATTTCGGAGGATCGACGTTCGGACCGCTCAGATTCTCCAGGAAAAAAATATAGCCTGCCGAATTGCCACATATAATATCCCAATCCCCATCGTCGTCCCAATCGACGCCAAATGGAGTTGACAAAGCGCCGCATTTAAGAGCGTCAGGGATCTGTTTGAAATAGAACGGATACTCAAACAGGGGCTTGCCGTTTCTGAACTCCCTCTTGTTAACGAAAAGAGCGACGCGTCCGTCTTCGTCGCCAAGCAAAACGTCCAACGCTCCGTCTTTATTCCAATCGTACGCCACAATCGTTGGCATCGCTAACTCTGCCGCGGCAGGACTGCCGTCTTCCAAAAAAACAGGTTCAAAAGGTTTGTACGCAGGGTTAGTCCTCGTGCCAACGTTTTCGGAGTACTGAATCGTATCGCGGAATTCGATTCCCACGATATCAAGATCACCGTCGCCGTCCCAATCCGCAAAATTGGGATTAGGCCAACCAAAAGTTTCAAGATTATTACCATCGACGTCTTTGAGCATCGTCGGTTTTTCATATTCAGGCGCGTCGTTTGTCCCGACATTCCTTAAAAAGTAAATATTGCCGCGAAGCGGACCATTCTGCCAGACGCCATCAGCGTCGTAAGCGTCGTCCCAACCATAATCCGTCCAGTCGTCCGTTCCGACGACAATATCGGTCTTACCGTCTCCGTCAAAATCAACAAGACGCCACATATTGCCGCGAACCTTGTTGAAGTGGACGTTTGCAGGCAATTGTTCTTTCCCTGACATGAGGGGAACAGGCTTATCGACTCCCGTTTTGAGGAAATCCGGATATTCGTTTCCCGGCGTCAGAACATGAAGTTTGCCGTCGACCCAACTCGGTTGGACATTAATGACCCCACGACTAAGTCGTTTCGCTGGTTCGAAGGTGGGATTCAAAAGGTCGTCGCCAGAATTACGAAAATACCAGACGCCATTGTATGGAACGTCCTCACAGCTGATTACCAAATCAGTATTCCCATCCTCATCCACGTCGGCGGGAACAACCCAGGACCAAAGTCCCACCGCCAGAAAGTTGTCAGCGTCTGGATTGTTGACGGCGACCCGTTGTAAACCGGTTCCCTCGGGGATCTGAGACGGACTTGCCGCCAGAGCGTTAAATCCAAACGTCATGAAAGCAACCGCATGTGCCAACGCCGACAATAAGAAAAATCTCATCTGGCGACCTCCCACTACAAGTGATACTATGCGCCCAGAAACAACGCGATCTGAACGATGGGTAGTATAAAAGAGTCGCCTCCAAAAAACAACTGCACAGTCAGAAAAAAGACGTAGCAACAGCTGTGAGCAACGAAAATCCACGTGTTTTACATCAAATAAAACGAATAGGTAAAACAGAACTAACCAATAAATTCATAATTTCCGAAACTACCGTCATTATCAGCGTATTACGACTTTTCATGTTACCCAAAAAATAGGAAAAGAAGTCTGGACGAATAGCGACGTCTTTGTTATAAGAATCGGGATGAACTTTTGGATTATAAGGTCCATGTTGTTTTGCGAAGTCGTAACATTTTGTCCTTTGGTTACTGATATGCTGATTCACGCTTACTCAGTCAAACGTCTTGTTTGGCGTACGCTTGTCCTTTTGTGCTGGACGTCCGTCGTATGCTCGACGCCGCGTGAATCCTTTGGTCAAACAACTTTTGCTCCGTCGCCGTCAAGCGCAAACGCCTCTGTCCTGCCTCCCAATTTTCAACCTGGGCTCATGCGTATCGACTTCTCTATTACGACAGTCAAACCAACGGCTTGGCATGGCGAGATTCAGCTGTCGCGCGGCGCGTTCCTCAACCCTGTTCCTCTCGGGGTAAACGCCACCAGCGGGACGGACTTTTTTCTTTCGGACTCAACTCAAAACACCCTGCTGCTTCATACGTGTTCTCCAACGACGTTTTGCGGGATTGAAGCGACAATTGTCGCCCCGCGGGATTCGCGAATCGAACTGAAGCTTCTTGACGTTGATAGCAATCGCCAATATGAAAAGACTATTTTCGTCGAACGTCTGATTGATTCAGCAACCTCTATCATGCTTGGCGAACAGGGAAGCTACATTGAAATAACCAGAGCTCCTGCCGACGAACTCCCTGTGTTCATTCGGAAATTCAACAACGATTTCCCCACAGATTCACCTTTCCTTTTTCGCGCGAATGAAACC
Source organism: uncultured Planctomycetota bacterium (assembly GCA_902772705.1). Lineage (GTDB taxonomy): Bacteria > Planctomycetota > Planctomycetia > Pirellulales > Thermoguttaceae > RUG369. The sequence continues at coordinate 11,104 of CACYBR010000065.1, read as the reverse complement.
ATCGCGTTGACCGTCGTTCCTCGTTCGTCTTCCACCAAACTTTCAAACGATCTTACGCTTGTCGCAACGGCCAAAGCGGTTGACTCCGAACATCCGTTCTGGTCAGAGTCGTACGATATTCCATTGACTCAAATACAACAGAACAACGTCGCGGCAAGCGAACCTTCCGGTCGCTTTGTCCCATGCAATTTCAGTATAACGACGCCTAATATCAACGGCGTGTTTGAAATTACTTTGGAATTGTTCTCCAAACCGACTGGCGCCCAATCACGACTTACTCTTCCTTTGCCAACGTCCCGCAAGACACGTCAGGAAGGAACGCTAATCGCCAGACGCGTCGTTCAAGGAGTCGTTATTCAAGACGCGCCTCGTTTCTCGGAAGCAACAAACTCGCTTGAAAAAGCCAGTGGAGATATGCGCGGCGAGCTTCTGGAGGTTGTCGACCCAACAAATCCGTCTTGGCGTAAGGCGTTTTCAAAGCGTTCTTCCCTGCCCTTTTACAAGTCTACGTCTCACGATTCTCAGCGCAATGGAAAAACAGGAGACGAGCGCCGCACAACCTTTGCCGACGACAATACCGGTTCGATTCAGGACGATTATTATTCTGTTTCAACCAACCTTTCAGGAAATCGAACCTTTGCCGGAACGGATTCAGATACAGTTGTCGACGATGAAGGCGCGCAATATCAGGGGCCTCTTCCGACCGTTTCCCATCAACCTCTTCCGTCCACTGGCTTAGTTCTGGGACAAGCTCCTGCCAGCCCGTCCCTTTCAACGCCCTTCAACAAGATTTTTTTCAATCGAGGCAATAAAACGGATTCCAACGCCGATCTAATTGAGGCCCGTGAAAGACTTGATTTTGTTCGTCGTTGGGAACGGGACCGTTTCAATACGTTTCTTCGTTCTTTGGACCGCAAAACTTGGACTCTTTCGGACGATCTCTGGGAAAAACCTTTGAGTAGCGGTTCGTCGAGACCGTTCAATTCCGCGGAACTCAGGCAGTTTGCCCCGCCTCAAACCAATTTCATCTTACTCGAACCCAACGGATCTGTAACCGACGTTCAGAACCAGAACAATAAAGCTCTGGCAAAACTGGAATCGTTGGGTATTCGTTACAATTCCGTCTCGTGGGAAGCTTATCCTCTCCCCATCCAGACGCCCGGCAAACCGCATCTTCTGGAAATTGAGTATCCAACGAACTTTCCTCAGAAACTTGGAATCAGTATTCTGGAACCGAGTTTTTCCGGCGCGTTGTTGCCGAACGTCAACGACACGGGCGTTGTTGTCGACGACAATCCTCTTTCGGATCGTTCTTCCAAGGACGTTTCGCGTCATACGATTCTTTTCTGGCCTCGGACGAAAACTCCGATCATTCTCCTTTCCAACTGCTCGTCAGAAACGCCTGCGGCTTTCGGACAGATTCGGATCTACAGAGCTAACGAGTCGGAAAAATTCATGGCGACGCCTAATCGAGGAAGAGTTTTTGGGCTAGCTCTGACCACACCCAACGTTTGCGAACAGTTTACCGCTGATCCCCAACCCTCGTTTTTTGGTTTGAAAGGAGTCGAAGACTGGAAAGCCTTTGATAGCGCCACTTCACGTTTGCTTTACTACCTCTCCGCTTATAACTACGACGCCACAACGCTTGCGGTAGCCGCCGACGGTTCTTCACTCTACCCAAGCCGATTCATCAATTCGAATCCGAAGTACGACGGAGGCGTATTTCTACCAAGCGGGGATGATCAGAGCAAAAAAGACGTGCTTGCTCTTTTGATGTTACGATTTGAATCGCAAGGCAAATCGCTCGTTCCACTGCTTAAACTCAACTTTACGCTCCCAGATCTCGAAAAACGTTTGCTATTGTCTCGAATGAGGGCCGTATCTGAAAATGAACGTTCCGTGATCGAAGGAATCGAATGGATTGGTCCAGATTCAAAACGATTCATTAATGCCAGGCGCAAGAGCGACGGCAGCGGACCATATTACAACGTGCTTCACCCAGAGGTTGAACGTGAAGTTCTGGCTATCGTCCGTGAACTAGCTTCAAAATATGGTTCTTATGCTAGTTTTGGCGGCTTGGCGCTCGACGTTGGTTCAAACGGCTGGCTCGCGCTGCCAGACGACGTCTTCTACGGAATGGACGACGTCACAATAGGTAGATTTGTCCGTGAATCAAACCTTCAAAGCGTCCTTGTCGATAAAGGCGGACGTCAGGTTCAAGAGCTTCTTCTTGCCAAAGGACCTGAACGTTATCGTCAGCGTGCGGAATTTATTCGCGACGTGTGTTACAACGAATGGCTTAAGTGGCGCTCAGAAGCGCTCTACACATTCTACAAAAAAGTTAGAGAAACCGTTGCGGAAGAACGCCCCAACGTCCGCTTATACCTGATCGCGACAAACGCTCTTGACGGTCCCGGCTGTCAATCGACGCTGTTTCCTTCTCTTAATAGCAAATCGAAGCTTCGTGAGGCGTTACGCCTTGTCGGTCTGGACCCTACGCGTTATGCGACGATAACGCGTCAGAAAATGAATCGAGGCGGCGTTTCTCAGGTCAGTTTTATTTCCGGAACCGGTTCAGGAGAGGCGTTCGACTCTTCGATTGCGCTCTTGCGCCCAGAAACCGTCGCAACAACGAAATCTCCTGCCCAAACCGCGATTGACAGCGAGCTTTCGACACAAGACGCGATGTATCTCTTTAGCGCAGGTCAAGCCTTCCCAGGGGTCGTTTTTTTTCATGAGAGCGAACCTCAGAAGCTCTATGATTTTGACCTTCAGAGTCCCTTCAATGCGTCTGCCGTCGAATTAAATCCCCACGCGGTCCCGTCCAACTACGACAATCGTCGGCGTTTTGCTCGTTCCATGGCATACTGCGATTGTCTTTGCTTCTTTGATGGAGGAGAAGCTGTTCCAAGAGGACAGGAAGACGCTCTTCGAGACTGGATTTACGTTTTCAAAAACCTGCCTTCCGTCCCGTTCATGACGTGGATTCCCAAATCTGAAACCGCCAGTGTTAAGTCGAACTCTGAACCTAAACCTCAAAGCGCAAACGATGATTCCCTCGAAGCCAATGAACAGTCAATTCAACCCATTGTCGTTCGTTATTTCCGAAATAACGAATCAACTTGGGTTTATCTACTCAATACCGCGCCCTTCCATGTAAACGTTGAACTCACGCTCAATCGCAAAAATAAATCTTCATATGAAACCTTTGCGGGTCTTCGTTATGAGGACCCCGTCGCTGTAACCGATTCGATTGTTTGGGCCTACACTGCGACGCCGTATGATCTGGTAGCAATTCGCGTCGACGACCCCAGAGCTACAATCGAATCCGTTAATATTTCGCGTCCTTCGGAAATATGTGGAAACGACGGACGGATGCAACAGGCCGTTCAGGATTTTATTGACAGGATTGTTATTGCCCGCAAAGGCATTGAATTTCCTCTTCAAAACGGAGATTTTGAGGAATCGTTCTCGCTTCAGTCAACCGACGCGTCCCAAACAACTCCGTCTCTTGACAACGCTGGCTCCGACAAATCCAGCCTGCTCGGACTCGATATGCCTCAGATGAACCTTTTCAAAAAAACGCCCAAACAGGAATACACGCCCGCTGATCCGCCGCGTCATTCCGATTCGTATGGCGAGACGCGAATACCCGGGTGGCACGCGTTCGGACCGAACGACGTAGACGTACGTTTAGACACAACCGTCGTCAATCAAGGGCGTGCAAGTCTGAAGCTTTCTTCCACGAAGAGTTCAGGCGGCGTTGTCAGCGTTCCGTTTAATTCGCCGACCACGGGCAGGCTCTGCGTCCAAATAAGCTTTGGAGTTCCCAAAGGAATTCAAACGCTTCCTCTCACGGTATGTTTGGCAGGAAAGTTGAACGGTTTCGTCTTTAGCCGGCGGATCCCGATCGATCCCGCCGTACTGACAAAAGCGTCCGAACAGGGACAGTCTGAGGCGCTAAGAACGGCGGAGAACGTTGTATGGTATAACGACGTTATGTTGTTCGATAAGTTGCCGCTTGACGGTTTAGAAGACCTGTCTCTTCGTTTTGAGCTCGGCGGTCCAGGCGAGGTTTGGCTGGATCAAATCCGCCTTTTCAGTTTAGCCTTTGCCAACGCCGAACAGGCAGAACTAATGAAGCTCATTAATACGGCGGAATTTCGTGCTTCACAAGAGCGCGTCACAGACGTCATGTTTATGCTCGACGGATATTGGGCCAGGCTTCTTGAAGAACAGATTCCTGACGATTCTCCCTTAATGGCCTCTCGTCCTATTCGAAAGGCAACCGTCGCGACAAGACCTCCAGAAAAGACGGGCGCTACTGAAACAGACGAAACCCCCTCAAGCGATAATGCCAAAAAGTTTTGGAATCCTTTCAGGACGTTTCTGAAATAGATTTTCTCCTTTTTTCAAGTTCACTTCGTCATTAACGTTGCGTTGTGAAATGTCATAACGCAACGTTTTTTCATGGTTTTGTTGTAAAGATCGCTTCCTGCTTGATACTGCGGCTTGTCGGTATTATAATCTCTGTCGCGTTTCGTACGTCTAAGGCTCAAGCCGTCCCGATTACCTAACGTCCCCCTTGTGAGGAGAAGTCGTTCAAAACTGCCAAGCTAATGGAATCATGATCAATTCATACTTTTTTGACAGAGAACTCCGTCGTTCCATTGAATGTCTTCTTCTGCCTGACGTCCGTCTTCCAGGTCAATACATAGGCGGCGAAGTCGGTCAGATCGTTAAACCAGCGGATTCTGTCGACGCTCGAATGTGCTTTTGCTTTCCTGACGTGTACTCGATAGGCATGTCAAATATCGCGTTGGGCGTTCTGTACGACGTTGTCAACAAACGTCAGAATCTTGCTTGCGAGCGCGCGTTCTGTCCGAGCCCCGACTTTGAGAACACGCTGATTTCGCACGACTTGCCTCTCTATTCGCTTGAAACGTTCACACCCCTTAACGCCTTTGACGTCGTCGGCTTTACGCTTCAGTATGAGTTGTGTTATACGAGCGTCTTAACGATGCTCAGCCTTGGACGAATCCCTATTCTCCGTCGCAAACGTGGAATTGACGCTCCTCTCGTGATCGCTGGCGGTCCAGCGTCTTGCAATCCCGAGCCACTCTCTGACTTTATTGACGTATATCTGCTTGGCGACGGAGAGGAATCCGTTTCCGACCTTTTGCAATTCTGGGGCGAATTACGTGGAAGATACGGTTTATCCAGACCTCTTTCGTCCCGTAATGGTTATTTCAAGTACGATGGCGAGAGCCCCGATGAAATAATCCCTCAAGCGCGTCGCGAGATGCTGCTTGAGGTGGCGAAAAACTTTCCCTGCGCATACGTTCCGGAGTTTTATTCTGTCGAAATCGATCAAACCGGTCACGCGTTACGTCCAAGACCAGTCAACGACGACGTCCCTGAATATATCAGATCAGCGGTCGTGAAGAACTTAGACGCGTTCCCTCCTCCAAAGCGCCCTCTGTTGCCATTGATTGAAAGCGTTCAAGATCGCATTTCGGTAGAGATCATGCGCGGCTGTCCTCAAAAGTGTCGTTTCTGCCAGAGTACTCAATTGAAGCGACCGCTTCGGATTCGCTCGATCGACCAAATCATCGACACGATTCGCGATGCGAGTAATAATACGGGAGTCGACGAAGCGACGTTACTTTCTCTGTCGTCGAGCGAGTATCCCCAGTTTGAGCAGGCTTTAAAAAGGATCAGCGACGCGCTTTGTCCAGCTGGAATCACCCTCTCCGTCCCAAGTTTACGCGTCAACCATCAGCTAAGCGCCGTCGTAGAAGGACTCTCAACCGATCGTTCGTCCAGTCTTACGGTGGCGCCGGAAGCCGCTCAAGACGAAATGAGACGACGTATTGCCAAACGCGTCACCAATGAAGATTTATTTTCTGGTTGCAAAGCGGCCTTTGAGCACGGTTTCTCGCGCATCAAAATGTATTTTATGTGTGGTTTTCCCCATGAAACAGAAGAAGACCTGACAGGAATCGTCAATCTTTCCAGTCAGATCTGCCGGTTAGGAAAAGAGATTCGTGGAAAATGGCCGACGGTAGTCGCAAACGTTTCTAACTTCGTTCCCAAGCCGCACACCCCTCTCCAGTGGGAAGGAATGGCAACGCGCGAATACTTTGAAGCAGCTCATCGTATTCTTCGTAACGCCAAACACGAACGTTCCGTCGACGTCAAGTACCATACGCTCAACGTCAGCCTTCTTGAAGGTCTTCTGGCTCGAGGCGACAGGCGCGTAGGGCGTACGATCGAAGCGGCCTGGAAACTGGGTGCGCGCCTCGATCCATGGCACGAGCATTTCAATCCAGAAATCTGGAAAAATGCGATCCTTCAAACGGGTCTAAACGTCGATCTTATTTCCCACACTCCGTATTCGCTCGACTCTGAACTCCCATGGGATCACATTCTTTTGTTCAACAGCAAGGATAAACTCAAGGAAGAACATGAGCTCAGCGTTCAATGCAAGCTGACAAATCTCGGCTAAATTCTGAGGTTGTTACAATCGTCGGATTTCGTCCCTTCCCACTGACAAAGCTGGAGGAAAGTAATATGTCGTCCTTATTTTCACGTCGTGACTTTTTCGGTTTGTCCTTCGGCGCGGCGTTTGCGTCTGCATTTTCTCGCCGCAGCGCCTTTGCACTAAGTGCGGGATCCGCAAAGGAATTCCCTCTGACCACCTTTTCCTCCGATCAGGATAGCGTTCGCTTTTATACAAAAGCGGTCTCTGAACCCGTCAAGATCTTACAGATTTCTGATTCCCATCTGTTCATTGACGACGAACGTGGAGAAAAATATCGTCAGTATTCAGAAAGGATGGCCAAAGCATATAACCACACGCGTCATTTTGCTACCGGAGCGGCCACGAATCCTCAGGACGCGCTTCAAGACATTGCAGACCGTGCGAAAAATGAAAATTACGACGCCTTGGCGCTCACCGGCGATATCGTTAGTTTTCCCTCCGCCGCCGGAGTCGACTACGTTAAAGACGCCCTTTCTAAAGTGGACGCGCCGTTCTATTATGTCTGCGGTAATCACGACTGGCACTTCGAGGGAATGGAAGGAACAGAGCGCGAGTTGCGGGATGAATGGATCGAAAAACGCTTAAAACCTTTATATCCCGACGGCGTCAATCCTCTGGCTTACTCCGTTAAGATTAAGGGAGTCAAACTGCTCATGATCGACGACTCGATCTATGAAATATTACCCGAACAGCTTGATTTCCTCAAAAAGGAACTGTCGGACAATCTCCCGGCGTTACTTTTCATGCATATTCCCCTTTACGCGCCCGGTCGTCGCGTCGCTTTTGGCGTAGGTCATCCGGATTGGAACGCCGCTCATGACGGAAATTTTGAAATCGAACGCAGAATTCGCTGGCCCGAAAAAGGACACAACGCTGTAACCTACGCGTTCCGTGACGAGGTTCTCAACTCGCCGAACCTCATGGGCGTCTTTACGGGACACATTCATCACAGATCTCTCGATATTCTCAATGGCAAACCCTCAAGCGTTACTAACGCCGCCAACGACGGTTCGACGCTCAAAATTGAGGTGTTGCCCTATCCAGAGAAAGAATAATGCTACGGCGCGTTCCCAGTGTTTGAGTTAAAATAAAAAAACTGGAAAAGTTGCATATTTTTTAAAAAAAGAGGCGCAACAAGATGACAGAGTCGTTTTTGTTTGCTACAATGGCGTAGCCGTTGGGTTGTACACTTTTGATTTTACACAACCGGCACAATCGGTAAATTGATTATCGATTTAAGAAAATTGCTTTGATTTTAGCACATTGTGTCCCGGCGCGTTGTGAGTCAGAGTTATACTGGACGGCGGTTATTTGTCGTTGTGCGAGGTCGTGGTCGCGCTGTAGTCTTACCCTTCCCCAAAGGTATGTCTTCTGCGCGACTCGTCGAGCCGGACGGCAATAATTGCGGCAAATTCGTTTCGATGCGTAATTCATTGAATCATCGTGTTGCGACCCTTTGCTTTTGCCGCCCAATCAGCGAAAATTGCAGTCACATTGCATTCGAATAAAGTACGTTAGACGTGGGTTCCTTTCGCCTGAAGGCTCCGTTCTTTCGATTACAAGGAGACGTTACCTCATGAACTTAGTAGGGAAAATTTTCGTAGGTATTATTGCGTTGATGAGCGTCGTTTGCTTAACCGTCAGCGCTGTTTCGTACGCGTCGCACCATAATTGGAAGGAAAAGACTGCGGAGCTTAAGAAACAACTGGACGACGCAAAGCAGCAACAGCAAACCCTTACGTCTCAGAAAACGGAGCTCGAAAGCAAGATTAGTAGCGAACAGCAGATTTATACGGCTTCCATCGCAGCGCTGGAATCGAAAATCGAAACTCTTGAAAGCTCCAATAAGACGCTTAATGATAAGAACGTAGCTCTTCAAAAAGATCTTGATCAGCGTCTCGCCGTTATTCAAGCAAACAACACCCACATTAACGACCTTCGCCAAACCCTGAGTTCGACCTCCATTGACCTTGCCAAGGCCCAGCAACTTCGCGCGAACTACCTTCAGGATCTTGAGCAGACGATGGAAAAGCTCCACGAGCTTTCCGCGAAGTTTGGAGATTTGAGCGAAAAGAACGACGACCTTCAGGCCGAATATGACAAGGCTCTCGAAATTTTGAATCAGAACGGTCTTTCCTCCGATCCGAAAGATTATGGCGATCTCCCGAAATTTGCCGCTCAGGGTAAGATCGAAGTCGTTCGTGAAGGTAACGACGGACTCCTGATGATCAATATCGGTTCCGACGACGGTCTCAGCGAACACAACAAGCTCGACGTCAGGCGCGGCGACTCCTACCTCGGTAAGATCGAGGTCGTTACGACTGAACCGAACCGCGCCATTTGCAAGGTTCTTCCTGAATATCGGCAAGGCGTTATGAAGGAGGGCGACAATGTCTATTCGCAAAAGTTCAACTGATAAGGAACCCAAGGCCAAAAAAGTTAAGGAACCCAAACCGAAGAAATCCAAGAAGGGTAAGAAGGGCTCTGATTCCATGGAAGAGTCAGGGATTTCCTTCGAGAAAACTTCGTTTGACGCTCCTAAGGCAGCCCCTAAACCTAAGCGTAAGTCTCCTAAGGCCCCTAAGGACGTTTACACGCTTGTCCTTCTTCTGAGTTTCCTGTTTTTCGTCGTTGCGTCCGTTCTTCTTTATCTGGATCTTGCGTCCTATAAGTAAGTTGCGCTCGTGAACGGAAGAAATTGAAACGCCGTGCTTATTAAGCACGGCGTTTTTTGTTTGGATTGGCGCACGCGCGGACAATGAATCGAACTTAATATCGCGCGTAAATTATTGGAGGAAAAAACTTCAAATTGACCTTCAACCGCTTTTAAAACGCGGAAAAAATCTTAAAATGAATGAGGTTGTTTTACCCTGCGGGAAATGCGACGTATCAACGCCGTTCCCTGACATTATCCTTTCTTTCGAAAGATGGAAAAACGAATCGGTTTTAACACACTTCATTTTTGACAAAGGGCTCGTTATGGACAGTCGGACGATAATTCTTAATAAGGTCAAGAAAGCTCTTGCCGACGTTGATAAGGCGCAGTTACAGGAACCCAAAATTCCGGAGATTTGGCCCGTTACCGGCAAATCGAAGGAGGAATTGGTTCCGATCTTCGTCAATAATTTGAATTCAGTCAAAGGGCAAGCCATTCTTTGCCAAAATGAAGACGAAGCCATTTCCAAAATTGCTGATACAATGAAGGAAGTTGCCGCCGCTTCCGGTCAGAAGGCGCCCTTTCAACTTGGCGTATATGATTCAGAGTACGGACAAATGATTTCCGCAAAGCTTATGGAAATCTGCAAGGACTGGATTTCATTGAACGCGCCCGAGAATCCTGCCGTAGATCCGAAAGACTATGAGCCGATGACGGCCAGTCTTGTCACGCCTTTTGTTTTGCTCGCAGACACAGGATCATGCGCCGTTGAAGGACGGTCCGCGTTTGAGCGTCTCCTCTGTTACCTCGCGCCAGTTTGTTTCATGGTCGCAAGCGCAAGCCAACTTCGCGAAAATCTTCCACACGCGTGGCCAGAAATTGAAGCCAAAATGCAGAATCCGGATCAACACGGAGAAATTGCGCTTGTTACTGGTCCAAGTCGTACTGCAGATATTGAAAAGAAACTTGTTCTTGGCGTCCATGGACCTCAGCGATTGATCGTCTTCCTCATACAAAACGACTGATTCCTATTTCGATGGGAAGCGTCTGTTAAAAGACCTGATTCTTTAAATAAGCGCTCTTGTATCAGCCAGAGATTTAAATGAACCTTTCCGATCTGACTCTCAGTAGTTTCACATTGTCGTCCTTCTCGGTGAATTGCTACGTAATCGCAGCTAAGGGGCGGCCTGATTGCGTCGTCGTTGACCCTGGACTCGAGCCTTCTCAAGTAATTGTCGCTATCAAGAACAACGGTCTTACGCCTTCCGCTCTTTTGATCACTCACGGACACATTGATCACATTGGCGGACTCGCTGAATTCGAAGCCGAATGGCCTCAAACGCCAATTTATATCGGTGAAAAAGATAAGCCTAAGCTTGCCGACCCTGATTATAATCTTTCAAACTATTTCGATATTCCTTTCACAACCCATGACGCGTCTTATGCCGTTCGTGAAGGCGAAACGATCGAAGTAGCGGGGCTTTCATTTAAAGTTCTCGACGTGCCTGGGCATTCCTGTGGACATGTCGTCTACATGTTGGAATGTGAAGAACGTTCTATCGTATTCAGTGGCGACGTCATTTTCGCTGGAGGCGTCGGCAGAACGGATTTTCTGGACGGTAATCAGGATGATTTGATACGTAATATTCGTACCAAGTTGTTTACTCTCCCGAATGAAACGCTTCTTTTCCCGGGACACGGACCTGCGACCACTGTCGGCAGAGAGAAATGCGATAATCCTCATCTAAACCGTCAGTAACAGCAAGGGATTTTAAGCCGGTTCGGGCAACGAAAGGTCGGCAGAGCGCTTTGCTCGTCTAAGGAGCGTTAAATGACAGTCAAACAAGTCTTTGAATTTATGTCTTCCGAAGATCCTAAGACTCCAATTCAATTCAAGTTTCTGT
>CACYBR010000064.1 GCA_902772705.1 uncultured Planctomycetota bacterium | reverse complement strand
GTCTCCTGCGCGTCTTGCGACGGCCTCCAATCGAAAGCGGCGCGGTTACGCTGTAAGAGACGCGTTTTGCGCTCGCTGTGTTCCCACTATTCTATACAAAGGACCGCCTTTTTTCAAGCGCTCGTTCTTCTCTGAACCCTCCTCGTAAATTTTTCGCAAAAGTTTAACGGACTTTAGGTCGATTCCTTATCTTGAATGTGCAAATTTCCCAGATTGCGTAACAGATATTTTTTATAGCTCCAGCGTGTTCTTAACGACGCGCGTGTCCGTCGGGAACTCAGGAGCGCGAAAAATGTCTAACAACCGGGGAAGAGTCGTTTCGGGTCGAACGTGCCATGTACGTTTTGTTTCAACGAAACGTTTTGTCAGACGGTTTATATTTTTTAGTTTGCGCGCTTTGAAATATTGATAAGCTACGCGTAAACGGTAAAATTGATAATCAGGAGACGGTCGCAGTTGTTTCTGTGGCAAGGCCTGCGTCTTTGAGGTCGATTCAGAGGCGAGGCGCGGACGCTCGCAGGGATTTGCCGTCCGCGTTGCGCGTCTGGACAGAATCTGCGCGACTGCCGTTTGGGTTCAGTGTGTTGTAAGGGGAAGTGAAAATGGATTTTTCATTGGCTATTCGTCGTGTTTTGTCTCAGAAACAGCGTCGTGAAGCGGCGCTGCGCCGCGCTCGTCAAGAGTATCGACGCCAACGAGTCTTCGAGGCGCTCGAGGCGCGACAGATGCTCAGCGCGTCCTCTTACGAAACGTTGCCTGAAGCCATTACGATTGCAGAAACGGATCAGACCTTTCATTACGCGCTCGTGGGGCGTAATCTTGAGGTGGTCGACGCGAGTTCGGTCGACGGGCTGACAGCGTCTCTTCCGGCAGGCGAGCAGGTTGCCTTTACGGTTATGAAAACGGAAACCAACGGCGCCGTTTCAACGGTAGGCGACGTTGTCCTGCAACTGTTTTCCGCCGAAGGCGAGGCGCCGAATTCGTCGGCTCATTTCCTTGATCTGGTCTCGTCGCATTACTATGAAGGACTCAAGATCCATCGTATCATGCCCGGCTTTATGTTTCAGGGCGGCTCGCCGACCGGCTCTGGAGCGGGCGGCTCCGGTCTTGAGATAGCGGACGAATATTCCGACGTTCTGACGCACAGTCGCCGCGGAACGGTCGCCTATGCCAACAGCGGTCCTGGCACGAGCGACGCCCAGTTTTACGTTACGTTTGACGCCGCTGAATATCTCGACAATCACTATAACGTTTTTGGTTACGTCGTCGATGGTTACGACGTTCTCGACGCGCTCGAACTCGCCGACGTTGTTGAGAATCCGCAAGGTGAAATGTCCCTGCCGGTCGATACGTACACGTTCACGAATATCCACACGGTCGCGTCGTCGGACGTCGCGTCCGGCGTCCTGCGACTGACCGCCGCGGCAACCGCCAACGGCGTAACGGATCTCAGCATTTCGTCGACGAACGCCGCAGGACAGACGGAGCTTCAAGAGACGACGGTTTATGTAGGGAACGACGGTTTAGCCGCGTATCTTCAAGATTCGCTCAACGCGTTTGACTTTAATCTGACCGCGGGCGAATCGATTGACGTTAGTCTGCCGTCGACCTTCGGCGACTATGAGATTAAATATACGGTGACCGCTAACGAAGGCGCGTCGCGTTATGATATTGTTTCGAGCGACGAAACGAACGCGAATTTCACGCTCTCGACAGAAAAGGCCGGCGCGCAGGCGATGCAGCTGACAATCGCCGCGAACGTTTCGGAACATATCTACGTGGCAAGCGTCGCGGCGAGTTCCTTTGATCCGAGCGACTATGACGGTCCCTATTCTTTCTCCGAATACACGACCGCCGCCGGCGTTGCGATGGTCGCCGTTTATAAGAACGTCTCCCTCTCCGCGACGGCGAAGCAGGACGTCTACGTTTCTCCCGTCGCGCCGACCGTTTCGGTTTCCTCGGAAGAGCAGGCGACTTACAACGGCGTCGTCTATACGTCGTCGAGCTTCCGGAACGGCGACGTCAAGATTGCAATCGAAGCGTATCGCGTTGATTCGACCCTCACGATCGACGACAGTTTGCTCGTTGCGGTTGATGGAAAGCAGACGGCGTACGATCGCGTGTCCCACGTCTATGACGAGGAAACGGGACGTGATAGTTACGTAATAACGCTTCGTCTCGGCGAAGAGCTCGCGGAAGGTCTCCATACCCTGACCGTTCAGGACGTCCTCGCCGTTGGTTCCGAGCACGAACCGCTCCACAGCGACGCGGTCGAGCTTAAGGTCAATTACGATCCGACCCCACTGGCGTTTGTCGACTCTCCGTCGACGATCGCCGCGTATATCGGCGACGACGGCGCCTATATGTTCATAACGAACAAGACCAATGCGGACGGAACTCAGCGCGGCGACGTGACATTCTCCTTTGTCGACCCCTCTGCGGCGCCGTCTTTCCTGACGTTTTCAGAGAACGGCGTGTTAAGCTGGGACGGTCTGACGGAGGCCGATACGGGAACGTATACGGTCAACGTTCAGGCGACGGACGCGCTCGGACGCGTCGCGACCGATTCCGTGTCCTTCGTCGTCGCCGGTTCGCTCGTCTTTGCCAGCTTTACCGATACGGCGGCAATTACCGGCGCGCAGTATCTCGGGCAGATTTCCGCGCATGACGTGAACAACGCCGACGCGGTCGTCCGATACGAGCTCGTCAACGAAGCGCATCTCGTTGTCGATCCTCACACCGGCGTCCTGAGCTGGCTCGTCGCCCATGACTATCTTGATCCGGCGGTTAAGACGCAGGCTTATACCTTTACCGCGAAAGCGACCGAACAGATCGAGCAGGAGGACGGCAGTTACGTCGACGGCGCGTCGATCGAGAAAGACTTTACGATCACGGTCTCGAACGCCGAATTTGTCGCCGACGAAACCACGATTCCAAGCTGGAGGAACCTTGCCGCACAGACGGCGACCGCCGGCGAAGCCGTCTCGATCGCGACCGTGGCGACCGCGCCCGTCGGCGTCGAAGCGACGGAATACCGGTTCACAAGCGCCGTTCCTGAAGGAATGACGATTAGCTCGACGGGCGTCGTCGAATGGAATCCGCCCGAGAATTACTTTGCCGATACGACGACGGATTCCGAAACCTTTACGATTGGAATTGCCGCTCGCTCTCTGGTCAACAAGACCGAAAACACCGCCGACTATACCGACACGACGACGACCAGTTTGACGCTCAAGCTGCTCAATCCGAATTACGAGGACGTCGCGCCTGTTTTTGTCGATCCGACCAATTTGGACGCCGCAACCGGCGAGACGTTTGCCACGACGATTGTCGCGAACGATCCGAACGGCAAGGCCGACCTCATTTATTACGAACTCGTTGGCGATAATCTTCCCGAAGGTCTCACGATCGGTTCGCGAACCGGCGTCTTGAGATGGGCTATTCCCGCCGACTACCTTGATCCCTCCGTTCAGTATCAGTCGTATCTCGTGACCGTCAAAGCGACGGAGCTATATCGCGACGACAGCGTGGACGAGTCGTACACCGAAGGGCTTTCCTCCACTAAGACGTTTGCTCTGAATATCGACAACTCCGACTTCAATTCCGAGGTCGCTTTCTTCCCCGTGTGGTCCGAAATCGCCGATCAAACCGTCGTTGCTGGTTCGCGGTTTGAGCTGAACGTCTCCGCAACCGTCTCCGAGCCGACGGTGGACGTTATCTATGGGTTTAACGGCGGTCAACCGACCGGCATGACGATTACCGACGACGGAAAGATTACGTGGGATTCCCCCGAGTCTTACTTCTCCGACTCGACAAAACAGTCTGAAACGCTCACGATAAGACTCGTCGCCAGCGCGATCGTCGCGTCGACCGACGTCTCTGACGATTTCAGCGGCGCTTCCGAGAAGAGCTTCAAGCTGACCGTCGTCAATCCGAATTATAAGGACGTGGCGCCCGTCTTTGACAACGTGACGATTCCCGCTGCGACGACTGGCGTCGTCTTTACCGTGACGTTCGCCGCGCACGATCCGAACGGCAAGGCGGACAAGATCGTTTACGCGCTCGAGGGTAATTATCCTGACAATATGACGATCGGCGCCGATTCCGGAACGCTTGTCTGGAACCTTCCCGCTGATTTCCTGAGTCCGAACGTCCAGTCTGAGACGAGGACGATCTCCGTCAAGGCGACGGAACAATTCCTCAACGCCGACGGCAGCGCCTATACTTCTGGGCTTTCGACGACGCAAGACTTTGATATCGACATTACGAACGCGGCGTACAAAGAAGAAGAAAGCGTCGCGCCTGAATGGGGCGCGATCGCCGCTCAGACCGT
>CACYBR010000063.1 GCA_902772705.1 uncultured Planctomycetota bacterium | reverse complement strand
GCGCTCTTCGCCGGAGAGGTCTTGCAACCGGTGAAAATCTGACCGATTTCGTCCTTCGAGCCGACGACGCCGGCGATCGTGATCGGGAACTTGTTGTCAGAAACGTCGAAGACCTTCTGGTTGGGAACGCGCATCGCCAGACCCTGATCGACCCAGTCCCAGATGAAACCGCCCTGAAGATGCTTGTATTTACGGTACGCGTCCCAGTAAAGCGTGAAGTTGCCCGTGCTGTTGCCCATCGCGTGAGCGTATTCGCACTGGATGAGAGGTCGTTTGCCTTCGGTCTTCTGCGCTTCCTTCTTCGCGTAGTCGATTACGCCGCCGACGGAAGCGTACATCGGACAGTAAATATCCGTGTTGCGGTCCAGAACGGCGCGTTCATACTGAACCGGACGCGTCGGATCGAATTCCTTGAGCCAGTCGTACGTCGCCATGAAATTGGGACCGTTGCCCGCTTCGTTGCCAAGCGACCAGATAATGACCGACGGATGGTTGCGGTCGCGATACGCCATGCGCTGGGTGCGATTGAGGTGCGCGGCCTTCCATTCCGGCGGGTTCGCGAGGGATTCCGCGCCGTAGCCCATGCCGTGCGACTCGATGTTCGCTTCGTCGACGAGGTACAGTCCGTACTTGTCGCAGAGATCGTACCAACGCGGATCGTCCGGATAATGGCAGGTCCGCACGGCGTTGAGATTGAGCTTCTTCATCAGGACGATATCCTGAAGCATCCCTTCCTCGGTGAGCGCGTGACCCGTAAAAGGATGATGCTCGTGGCGGTCGGCGCCTTTGATGAGGATTGGCTGGTTGTTGACGAGGAGCTCGCCGTCTTTGATTTCTACCTTTCTGAAGCCAATGTTGAAGGATGAATCGAGCGTCTTGTTATAGTCGGCGTCGTAGACGGTCAGCTTCGCAGGGTAGAGCCACGGCGTCTCGGCAGACCAGAGGAACGGCGACTTGACAGGAACGTCAAAGACGATCGTCTTCATTTCTTTGGGGTCGAGTTTGAACTCTTCGCTGACGCCTTCGTTTGGCGCGGCGCCGCCGATATCCTTTTTGAGGTTCGCGTTTTGAGGATTGAGCGCGTCGATCGCCAGAACGACGGTTCCTTCCTGAGCTTCGCGCGAATTATTTTGAAGCGCGATTTCAACGTGGGCGACCGCGTCGGTCAGCTCGTCGTTGTTGAAGTTCGTAACGACCTTCGTGTCGGCAACCGCGACCGCGGGCTGGACGTAGTAGTAAACGGAACGGAAGATACCGCTCAGACGGAAGAAGTCCTGATCTTCGAGATAGGAGCCGTCGGAACGACGATAGACCTTGACGGCGACGATATTCTTGCCCGGCCGGACCGCCTTCGAGATATCGAATTCAGCAAAGGTGCGCGCGTCCTTTCCCATGCCGATTTCCTGACCGTTGACGTAGACGTAGTAACAGGATTCGACGCCGTCAAAATGAAGGACGATCTTTTTGTCTTTTGCGACGTCGGCGGCGTCGACGAGGAATTCACGGCGATAGAGCCCTGTCCAGTTGTCTTCGTCGGGCACGTAAGGAGGATTCCAGGGGCCCGGCCACGGGTAGGGTATATTGGTGTAAACGGGATAACCGTATCCGAGATTCTGGAAATTCGAGGGAACGGGAATGGCGTCCCAGTCGACGTCGGCGAAGTCTTCCGCCTCGAAATTGAAGGGAACGTCGTTCGGGGTCGGGACAAGCATGAACTTCCATTCGCCGTCGAGAGAATGACGTTCATAAGCGGTCGCCGCGAAGATGGAGCGAGGCGCGAGATTGTTAATGCCGACGACTTCGGGATTGAGGCGGTCGGGCAGCGCTTGCTTCTCGTCAGCCAGGGCGCGAGCGGTCGAAAGAGCGGCCATGACGGCGGCGCATAGAGAGAGCGCGCGCAATGCGCGGCCGAATGTTTGGTAGACTTTCATGTCTTCTCCAGAGGAAAAAATGAAATAGCTCGTTCGTTCTTTGCAGGACGACGAGCTATTGTCGAAAAAAACGGTCGTTCCATCGCGCGCGGCGGTCGTCGCCGCCGTTCCTGCAACGGCGACGCGGCTTTTGGCGCGTAGAAACTCCAGGGGGAATGTTAATTGTCTCTGAGGTATTTTTCCAGATCGATGACGCTGGAATCGCCGCCGGGGTTAACGCCGTTTCCCGGGCCTTCCGCCGGCGAATCGGAGATCAGACGGTCGACGTCGACGATCTCGGGGATTTCCGTTTCAAACGGGGACGCGTTGGTTGCGTTCGCGTTGTCTTCGTGCCCGTCAAGTCGTGTAACGCGCAGCATGAGTCGTCCGATAGAGAAGAAAGAGCCGCTGGGAATGGCGACGCCGCGGCCGATACGGACGCCTTGGAATAGCGTGCCGTTGAGCGACCCGAGGTCGCGCATCATGACGACGCCGTTTTCTTCGTAGATCTCGCAATGACGACGGCTGACGAGCGGATGAACGATCGTGACGTCGCACTGTTTTCCACGCCCAATGACGCAGGGCAACGCAACTTCGCGGGAGAAGTACTCTTTTTCGTCGCTGTAAATGGTCAGCAGGACTTCCATCAAACGCTTCCTGAAGGGTTTAGGTTGACATTCGCGGCGCGCCGCGCTTCAACTTCGCGAGACAATCGCGGAATTGAAATAGGTATACGCAATCTAATATAATTGACGGACCTTTAAAAATCAAGGCGCGCGAGGTTTCGAAGGTGAAAATTTTAAAAAAAGGCGGTTTGCCTTAAAACACGCGACAAACGGAGATATGTCGGCGGGTCGACGAGGCGGATAAGAAATTGCAAATTGTGGCAAAACCCCCTTGCGGAGATTAAATGATTTGCTATAATCGAGACGTTGTTTGGGGCGTGTCGCCTCAACGATCGCCATGCGGGCGTAGCTCAGTTGGCAGAGCACGACGTTGCCAATGTCGTTGTCGAGGGTTCGAACCCCTTCGCCCGCTCTT
>CACYBR010000062.1 GCA_902772705.1 uncultured Planctomycetota bacterium | reverse complement strand
GCTTGTCTGCGCCGGAATTCGTCCAGCGTTTATAGAGCTCCGCGAGAATCGTGCCGGAGATGTTGTGCCAAACGGAGAAGAGCGCGCCCGGCACGGCGGCGAGCGGCTCTGTTGGAAAAAAGTTATTGGCCAGAATCGTCGCGAGTCCTGAATTCTGCATGCCGACTTCAATGGAGAGCGCTTTCACTTTGGCGGGATTGATTCTCAAGATCCTGCCGACCGCGAAACCGACGAGACAACCGAGCAGATTGTGCAGAATCACCACAATGAAAACAATTCTGCTCGTCGTCAAGAGCTCCTTTGCGTTGTGCGAAACAACCGAGGCGACGATGAGACAAATCGCCGCTATCGAGACGTAAGGGGTCGCCCCGGAAATTTTGGCCGTGAATTTTCCCCAGACGCGAGTGACGAGAAGCCCGAGCGCGATTGGAACGAGCACGACCTGCGCAATCATCATGAACATTGAAACAACGTTAACTTCGATCGTCGTGCGCAGAATCAAATAGGCGAGCGCAGGCGTGAGAAACGAGGCCAGAAGCGTGTTGACGCTCGTCATCGCGACGGAAAGCGGAACGTCTCCTTTCGCCAGATACGTGACGACGTTGCTCGCCGTACCGCCCGGGCACGTTCCGACAAGGACGACGCCAACGAGTAGCGCCGGCGGCAACGAGAACGCCATACCCAGCGCATAGGCGAGCGCCGGCATGATCATGAACTGAGCCGCGCATCCGAGAAGGACTTCCCCCGGACGCTTGAAGACTTCCTCGAAGTCCGAGAACTTGAGCGTCAGTCCCATTCCGAACATGACGACCATGAGCAGGTAATTAATCCAACTCAGCTCGATCCACAGAGAAGTCGCAGGAACGAAAAGCGAGAGGGCCGCGATAATAAGAACGACGATCGCCATGTCAACGCCTGAATAAAACGAGCCGGCTCCGTTCAAGACGTAACGTCGACAACGGCGCCGAGCGTGGAGGAAGAAAGCGGGTCAGTCGACGAAGTAGACGCGATTGTCTCTGCGAGCGGGCGCCTTTGGGAGAGGATCGACGGCGTACCCGAGCGCGCAGTGTCCAACGCCGACGTATTCGCCGCTAACGCCGAGCTTCGTGAGCAACTCTTTGTACGCCTGAGATTCAAATTCTTCCTTGGCGCGGTGGATCCAGCACGATGCGAGTCCGAGAGAGTGTGCGGCGAGCATAAGATTTCCCATGACGAGACTGCCGTCGTAAACCGCCGTGGCGCAATCCTTCGGGGCAAGGACGACCAGAATGACGGGCGCGCCGTAGAAGGGATCGAATCCTTCTTTCCAGCCGCCAATTTGACAGTTGTCCTTTGAGAACTGCGCGACAAGCTCCTTGTTCGTAATCGCGACGACAATGGGCGACTGATATCCCATGCCGCTGGCGGCGTAGAGACCCGCGTCAATCACCTGCTCAATCAGTTCCTTCGAAGGAAGGTCCGACTTAAATTTGCGAACGCTACGGCGTTCCTTCATCGCTTTAATGACGTCGTTCATGAGAAATCTCCTTTTCAGTCCTGAAGGACGTTAGTTACGGTATGGAGTCGGATCGGGCGCGCCAGCTTCTTCAAATCCTTTTTTGCGAAGGAGACAGGCCTCGCATCGACCGCAGGAAAGACCGTTTTCGTCAAGATCGTAACAGGTGCGCGTTATGGAATAATCGACTCCGAGCGAGAGACCGAGGGAAATAATTTCCGATTTCGAAAGAAGGAGCAACGGCGTGCGGATTTCCAGCGGACGTCCTTCGACGCCCGCCTTGGTTGCGAGCTTTGCCATCTTTTTGTAAGCTTCAATGTATTCCGGTCGGCAATCAGGATAGCCGCTGTAGTCGAGCTGATTGACGCCGAGCCAAATCTCGGAGGCGTCGCGCGTTTCGGCAAATCCCAGCGCAAGGGAAAGAAAGATCGTGTTGCGCGCGGGCACATAGGAACTGGGTATCGACTTGCCAATGTCTTCCAGAGACACGTCTTTGTCGAGTTCGACGCTGGCGTCGGTAAGCGCGCTGCCGCCGAAAAGCGTCAAATCAATCGGGAAGACGAGATGTTCCGCGACATGGTTAACGCGAGCGACTTCTCTGGCGGCGTTAAGCTCCCAGACGTTGCGCTGGTTGTAATTGATCGTTAACGCGTGAACTTCGCGCCCTTCGGACGTCGCTAACGCGCACATCGTTGAGGAATCAAGGCCGCCGGAAAGCAACACTACGCACTTTTTCACAATAAACACCCCCTTCGGTCGTTTGAGCTAAAAGCGATTCAGTTGATGAGCTCGTCGACGCTTGGCATCTTCGAGTTGACGAGCGCTTCGGCCTCTTCCTCGACGTCGTCCACGCCCTCGAGATTCTGATCGAGAGGATAGGAAATGACGAACGGATTCGGAATGAAGTCGGGAAAATTTTTAAGCATTGGTTCGTCTGGCGATGGTCCGGGCGGTTCGAAACGCTTCGGCTCGGTTACGACGTCGCTTGACAGATCGAACGACTCGGGGTCAGTCGGTCCGGGGACGCCGACGAACGTCGTGTCCTGCGGCACGGGGACGTCGGTGACGTCAGAGGCGGCGTCGGACTCGTCCAGGAGTTGTTCGGGCGTTAGAGGCTGAGCCTGCTCCGCCGCGGGTTCAGGCTCGGTCCTTGTTTCATTTTCTTTGAAGGACGGGATCTCAATCTCGCGCTTGCACCTGGGACATTTAATCCTGCGGCCGGCGAATGATTCTTCCACGCGTAGCGTCGCGGAACAGTTCGGACAATCAAAGTTCTTTTTCATCTTGGAGTCTTTGCCGAATGCGCGAGTATAAGGGAATGAGAAAAGAGGGAACGACTCGGATCAAGGCGGGTCGTAACCTCCTTTGCAAAACGGATTGCATCGCAGGATGCGAAACGCGGTCTTAAGAAGTCCGACGACGATCCCATACTTTTTCAGCGCGAGAATACAGTACTGACTGCATGTTGGGGTAAAGCGACAACATGGACCGTGCAACGGACTAATCGCGATCTGATAGAAGCGCGTCATTCCGACGAGGGTCTTTAGAATAAGCTCGCGCGGAACGCTCAGAATCAAACGTATCGTCGAGGACGTTCCGTTGTGGGCGCGAGGTCGCTCGTCATTCGCGATCGTTTCCGGCTCATTCATGAAAGTTAAATTATTCCTTAATCGTCAGGAATTGTTGTTTCCGTCCTGTCTGTGGATTTTTCCCGAACGCAGAGGTCCGATTCGGAGTCAATCTCGGCAATTTTGTTTGCCTTTCTCGCGGCGCGGCGCATAAGATCGCGCAACGATTTGGCAACGTCGGCGTATTCCGGGAAGGGGTTCTGACGTTGTGGGATTACGATGAAGTCATAACCCTGTGGAAGGTCGTGATACTGTAGTCGAAACGCCTCGCGAATCAGGCGTTTCCAACGATTGCGCAGGACCGCTCGCTTGACGATCTTTTTGGAGACCGAGATTCCCAGCCGGGAGGGCTGATCCGGCGCCGTAGGACGACAACAGACGGCGAGAAGACTGCTGAAGACGCGCGCTCGGAACTGATAGACGCGTCGAAAGTCGTTTTCACGCTTAATGCGTTTCGACGCGTCCAGTCGGTAGGAAGGACGCTCCGGTCCGGTCATTCTTGCGTCTCTTCAAGTTCAAGCTCCAGCTCGGTTTCTTCCGGAGCGTCGGCGTTTGTCGCAGGTTCCGTTTGGGGTTCGGC
>CACYBR010000061.1 GCA_902772705.1 uncultured Planctomycetota bacterium | reverse complement strand
CGGACCAAACGCAAGAATAAGGTCGCGGAAACCGTTTTCCATCGGTTTGTTAAGACTTTCTTCCTGGCGTTGAAGAAAAACTTCCTTAAAGTCGACCGTTCTTGCGTCTACCATCGTCGGGGAGCCTAGCGGAATCATCGTTTTAGAGGAAGTAGTCTTCGACGAATCTGGGCAAGCCGCCAGACCGACTAACAGGAAACAAAACAACGCGACGACAGTTGTATCTCGTCTTTTATACCCTTCCGGATTGGTTGATTGAACTTTCATCTTTTGTCCTGCCTTTTTGGAAACGACGAGTCAGGCGTGAAGCAAGCGTTTCGGAGAATATTGCGCGCAATCGCGCCAAGAATTTGAATCATAACTTGAAACTATGCGCTTTATTACCGGGAGGTTCGAAGAACCGACCGAAAGCGGCTATCAACGACCGCGACCTGCGGCGTAACAAATTTTGAACCAACGTCAAGTACAGACGCGGCGATCCGAGCGCGCCGGGCGTCGGCGCGACGAATCGCCGTAAGTATGGGCGTCGTAAGAATCACGTCTCTTCGACGTCGTTCGCTTCAAATCGTCAATCAGCCGTCGTCCAATGACGAATATAGTCGATTTCGAAGGTCGCGGGGAGCTCTTTCGGGTCGGGAAGCCCGAACCATTCGGGCATCGTCTCGCTGTCGAAATTGACGGTCAGAGGTTGGTTCCAGTACCGATTCTCCGACTCGCGAACGAGCTGATCGTCGACGTACCAGCAAATTTTTTCGGGAGTCCAGAGGAGCCCGTAACGATGGAAATCGTCGGCGAACCGGAAGGGCGCTTCCCACGTTTTTCCTTCGGAGATGTGTTTTTGTCCCGTCTCAGGCGAGCGCATAACGTGCAGATTCATGTGGTATTTATTGTTATGCTCAGCGCTCGCGCCGGACGTTTCAAAGACGTCGATTTCGGTCCAAAGGTCAGGATCGTCGGCGTAGAACCAGAATGAACTCGACGCGATCGATTTCATCGATTTTGACCGAACTTCGAAATACCCGTAGCGGACGCGTTCCTTGCTCTTGACCGCCGCCGTTGTGAAGTCCTTGTAGCCCTTTTCCGGGTCGCCTTTCGACTCGTTACGCGCCGTGAGGCAGAGCATGCCGTTGCGAACCTCGACGTTCTCCTTCGCGAAGAAACCGGGCTGACGACCAAGCCACGTCGGGTTGTTCGGATACCATTTGAAATCGTCGAACCCCGAATTGAACTCGTCGCTGAATTTCGAGTCGAACATCCACTCGCCTTCGATCGGGCATTTCGGAGCCTTGAGCGCGTCGGCAAGCTCGTTGAAGGCGGGGTTGTAATTCGTATCGTTCGTATGCCAGACCTGCGTTCCGCAACGAATCTGCTTGAATTTCGACGGAACGACGTTGTAGGCGGCGAAGACGGAACTCGGGCAGCACGTTATGTCGCGGAATCCGACGGTAAACGTGATCGGAACCTCGATATTGCGCGCGAAGTTGGCGCCGTCGTAATATCGGAGCGCCTCGCGCGTTTTCTCGACCTGTTCGGGATTGTTTCTAATTCGCCAGGAATCGACGAGCTCCGGCCAGCCGGAGTTGCGTCCCTTGAGGATTCCGGCGTGATCGCACATCGCCGGCACGGAAATCATCGCTCGGCTGATATGCTTGTTCATGCTCGTGAGAGCAAGTCCCATTCCTCCGCCCTGACTTGTTCCATGATAGCCGATGCGCTGCGGATCGACGAAATCCTGCTCCGCAAGCCAGTCGACGGCACGGTCAATCCCCAGGATCGGCGCGCGATAGAAGTATTGGTCTCGGTCGCTCATATTATATTCGAAATAATTGCAGTCGAGCGACTTATTGTAATCGTCGTACGCCTTGCCCTTCGCCTTGTCGTCGGTTGGAACTTCGTACGGGAAGACGTTCATCGTAAAGGTTACGAACCCCGAGTCGGTTCTCCAAATATCGGGACCAACCCCGGCGCCCGCGTACGCGATATTCACAAGCGTCGGATATGGCGCCTCGCCCGTCTTCGGAATCCCAAGAAACCCGTATACCCGCTGGTTGTTGATGGTCGCGAAGCTCACGGCGTAAAAATCGCGCTTGTCGTTCGAGAACTCGTCGAGCTTGCGCATTTGCGCGTCGATTGGAATCTCGCGGACTTCCTTTTTACCAGCCGCCCAGAATTCGTCGAAATCCTCGGGCTTGGGGAGTCCCGGTTCGATTTTTTCCGGGTCGAAGCCGGCGCCCGCGACTTCGGTCTTATCGACGGGATCTTTCCCCTCCTGTTGAATTTCCACAGAAACGAAGACTTTAATAAACCCCGGTTCTTCGAGCGTTGATTTGAAGGACGGAATCTCGTCCTTCGCAAGGTCGAACGCCTGCTCGCTGACAAGGTTGAGGAGTCCGTCGTTTGTGACCTTGACCGTCATGAGGCCTGTTTTGACGGGCGCGTCCGCTTCGTCGAGTACCGCGACGGTAAAGTTCGCGTCCTCGCCGACGGAGTAGACGCAGCTTTCACGGTCGAACTTGATTTTGATCGTCTTGACTTCGACGGCGAACGACGCGGACGCAAAGATTGCGAGGAGCGTGAACGCACACGCCGCCTGAATGAACGTCCGGCGAGAAAAACTGGAAAAAGACACGAGGCGCCTCCTGATGGGGATGAAAAAGGGACGGGAAAACGACCGCGTAGCGCGGCAGGTCGTGGTATTTCGCGAAATACGACGGACTAGTTCTCGGGTACGGAAACGACCGTGCAATTTGGAAGCGCGGCGCGCAGCTTGTTGGCGCCTTCTTCCGTGACGTTTGAGCGAGTTACGTGGATTTTCTCGAGTTTCGACAACTTCGCGAGCGAATCGACGCAGGAGTCGTCGAGCGTCGAGCGTCCGACATGGAGGAAAGTGAGATTCGAAAACTGCGCGAGATTCTGGGCGGAGGCGGGGGAGAGCTTCGCATCGTCAAAATTGAGCCAGGTCAGGCGGTTGGCGAGCGGCAGGACCGCCTCGACGCCGGCGTCTCCCGCGTTTGTTTGGTAGAGATTGAGCTTCGTAAGCGCCGGGAATCCCGTCTTGAGATCGACAGCCGCGAGATCCTCTGCGGCGACGGGGGCCCCGCTTATATCGAGATCGACGAGATTCGCCGTTTTAGCGAGAGCGGGAAGGACATAGCCGGGGAACGAGCCGTTTTCGAGCTTGAGACCGGTCAGCCGAACTTTCTTGAGCTTTGGCAGCGCGGCAAACGCCTTGAAGGCTTCTTCCGCGTCGGGACCGTCGGGAAGTTGCGCGTTCTGCCATCGAAACTCGACGAGCTGCGGGAATTGCGCGAACGAACGGAGCCCTTCGAGGGAAATCGGCCCGTTGCCGACGACGACCTTAATCGCGCTTTGACGCGCTTTTTCTTCGTCGGACGTGAAACCGTTAAAGACGGCGGTTCCTGTGAAGTCGACAGAAACCCCTTTTGCGTCGAACTTAGGCGCGGCGTCAAGAGGCGAATCGTCGGACGCCGCCGGTTCCGCCGCAGAGGGAACGACTTGATCGCCGTGCGCCTCCTGAGACTCTGAGACGTCCGAGACGACGGAATCGTCGTCAATCGAAACGACGTTCTGACTGGAACGTCCGCACGACGCAAAACAAAGCGCGAGGACGCTCAAACCGAACAGAGCCGCGACTGATTGGGGAGATTTGAACAGATGGGGAAACGTCGTCATGATACCCTCCGTCTCAATGTTGTTCTGGTTGGACTGACTGCGCCGGGAAGATTATTCGGCAGGCTCCTGAGCCGGGGCTTCAGTCGCGGGCTCTTCGGCGGCGGGCTCTTCAGCGGCGGGCTCTTCGACGGCAGGCTCTTCAGCGGCGGGCTCTTCGACGGCGGGCTCTTCGGCGGCAGGCTCTTCGACGGCGGGCTCTTCGACGGCGGGCTCTTCGACGGCGGGCTCTTCGACGGCGGGCT
>CACYBR010000060.1 GCA_902772705.1 uncultured Planctomycetota bacterium | reverse complement strand
TGGCTGTTCAGGCGCGGGCTGTCCTTCGGCGGGAGCCGCTGGCTGTTCAGGCGCGGGTTGTCCCTCGGCGGGAGCCGCAGGCTGTTCAGGCGCGGGCTGTCCCTCGGCGGGAGCCGCAGGCTGTTCAGGCGCGGGCTGTCCTTCGGCGGGAGCCGCTGGTTGCTGTTGCGCGGCATTCTGAGGATTTCTGGCCCCTATACGAGCAGAAACCTCGTTGAATTCTTTTACGACTTCCTCAACTTCCTTCAGGTACTTATCCTTCGCCTCGTCGAAAACCTTCTGATCGATCAATCCGTTCTGAAGGCGCAGTTGCGTCCGCTGGAAAACATATTCGAGTACTCGACGATACTGCAAGAGAGTTTGTCTCAATTTTTCGTCGGCTTGAGGAGTCGCCGCCTTGGCTTCCTCACGGACTGAGTCAAGGGTTTTACGCGAGTTCTCGAGCAAGGCTTCGTCCGTTTTCACCTGAACACGAACGCTCACAGCCTGCTGTTTTTTGGCAATTTCGGCGTTCTTCCCATTGTAGAGAGCCCTGAGATTATTAAACTGTTCCGTCGTCAACGCGCCGTTGTTCGCCAAATTCCGAACATTGGCAAAGTTTTTCTGAAGTTCCGCTTGAACCTGAACAAGCTTCTGGTAATACTCCTTATCCTGCTCGATCGTCGACGCAGGCGTCTCCCCCTCTCCCTCGCCGGGAGACGCGGCAGGATCGCCATTGAGTATTTCGTTTGAATTTTCGGCGAGCGCAGAAGCGTCTTTGAAGTTCTTCTCTTGCGCTTCGGCGATAAGTCGCTTCTGTTCTTTCTCACGCTCGACGTAATACTCGGGAGGGTTGCCGGAAATCTGCTTGATTTCATTGGGCTGAACAGCCAGCAAAGAATTGAAATTGCGGCGTTGGCAAACGATGAACGCCTCGAACATATGCGTGTAACCGCCTCCTCCCGGATTATTCGTGGGAAGATTCGAAACGACCTTATGGGCGCCGCCGTATTCCATGTTGAGCTTGAACTGCCGATAAACGTCGAGTCCCGTAATCTTCGCGCTAATAATAAACACAGGGCGTCCCTGAATTTGCGAGACGTTGCCAGTATAGCGCGCCATATACGCCAGACGAGTAACAACCAGGTCGGGCGACTTTGGCAAACGCGTCGCAATATCGCGCAACTCGTCAAGGACAATAACTCCCTCGCGGTTCTGCCAGTTGTTTGCGTTCATAAGGACGTTGAACGGCGGCGCCTTCTGATTGTACTCGGCAATAACCTGCTGTCGATTCTTTTCAAGCGCGTCGAGCTCGGCGTTCAGCTTCTGTAGATCGCTCTTATTCCAAAAATAGAAGCCCGCCGCCGCGAGAATTACAACCAGAAAATATGCGACAAACAGGAGCGTAAAATTGGGCGGCTTTGGCTTTTCATGCGGATGGAGCAAATCGACCAGCGGTTTGTTCTGAGGTCGCTCGGCAAGAAGAACGCCAATAAGCGACGCGTAACGACCAGAACATTCCGGTTCCTGAGTCTTAACGCGCATCCCGGCAAGTCGGAAGGGATTGAGGAAATCCAACTGAATCTCCTCTTCCTCCAGAAGCCTCTCGAGAATCGTCGCGACACAGTCAGGAGCGTCGTCGTCGTCGGCTTCCTCGGTTTCGAGCTTTGGTCTGGCGTAATCTGTAAAGAAAAGCGCGCGGTTGACGGTCGCGTCTTCGGGAAGATCGTCTATTCCAACGGCAAGAGTTCGAACAATTTCTTCGCGAATACGCTCGGCGCGTTCAGCGGGCGTCGAGTCCGGCAGAATCTTGAACGAACGGAAATAGAGAACGCTCTTCTGATAGCAAAGGGTAAGGTTTGCTTCGTCGCAAAGCTCCTGAACGAGCATCACAGGCTCTTCGTAACTCAGTCCGCAAAAATCTGCGCGAAGAAACTCCGCAAGGGAGGGTTCGCGCAATTCGATCTTCGCGGGCGTATGATAAGCGCCCGCGAGCGTTTCACGAATTCTTCGCAACTTGTCGCGCGCAATCGAAACGGCGGCAACCTTGCGGAAGCCCGTCTTCTTTGGCGAATCGGGCGTTCCCAGAGTCATGAAGTCAAGCGGCTGATTTTCATTAAACGTGAGGGAATCGCGAAGCGCCTGATTAAAAATCAACTCTGGCGTTTCTGATTCAGACGCGTTTGGAATCGTCATGTACATGACGTCAAGATCGCCGCGCGACGCCGTATAGCACAGAGTCGCCGAACCGACGCGACGCTGATGCAGTAGCTTTTTAAGCGTCGTTGCGATTGGCGAATTCTTAAAGGAGGCCTTCCTAACCGTCGAAACGACCGTCGGATCGCTGGAAGTCTCTTCATCGTCTTCGTCTTCGTCGTCGGCGACAGGCATACGCGGAATATATTCCTTCTCAACCGTCTCAACCACGCCGTCGTCTTCATTCTCGTCTTCGTCAACGTCGCTCACGGACGGTGCGAAATCATCTTCTTCGTCGCTCTCCGCCATGGCAGCCGCTTCTTCCGCAGCGACTTCAATGGGAGCGGAACCGACGTTCGATACGATCAGACGGTCCTTAAGAATGGAGCCCAGTACAAAACGCACTTCCACCCCGTCCCAGTCGACAGCCAATATTCGCGCCATTCGTCGTTATCTCCTTAAAAGGGACGACTGCCGCCATCGGCTCAAGTCGACGGAGCCGTCCCTCCCTGATTTAACTGACAATCCGGCGCTTTCACGCCGTCTGTGTTTCGCCCATGCGGGGACCCTCCACAGCGGACGCGCAATGTTAAGCGCGCCTTATCCGGCGAGAATCCGCATCCACCCTATCATAACAGAAATATTTTCAGGGTCTACTTTTTTTGGACCAAATTCAAAAAAGAGAGCAAAAAAAGGACAAAAATCCACGCGTTTTATCGGCATATTATTCCTCGCTCAAATTCGCGGACGACGTTCGAAAACAGTCGGCGCGACTTTGGCGTTCAGAAACGCGATATAACGAGAGCAGAAAAGACGACAAAAGGAAATCCAACCTTGACACAATTACCCATCTAAAATAACATTTACGCGGGTAAAAACGATTTCAAACACGACATGGTTACCCCCCTCCAAACGCCTGAACAAAGGATACGCTGAGACACGTCATGAGACAAACACTCTTTTACCTTCCGACACAAATAGCTGGTTATCCTTTGTTTGGAACGGGAATTCTATTCTGGATCATACTGCTCGTGGGAATCTTCACGGTAGCAAGAAACCTTATCTTTCGTAAAAGTCCCGGCGACGCGATTTTTTACGCAAGTCTGACGGCGCTTGGACTTCTTCTCGTTCGTTTCGTCGGTCCCAGCATCTCAGAAGTCAACGGATTTCCTATTCGCGGCTATGGGGTCTTCCTGACCGTCGCGCTCGCAGTCGCCGGCGGTCTTTCGCTCTGGAGGGGGAAAAAGCTTTGGAATTTTCCGCCAGACAGGCTGTTTACGGTATTGTTCGTCGCCGCAGTCTTTGGCATTATCGGCGCGCGATGTTTCTACGTCGTCCAATACTGGCATGAATACGCGAGCGACAATTTGCGCGACACGATTTTGGCAGTCGTCAACCTCACAAACGGAGGTCTCGTCGTCTACGGCTCAATTATCGGGGGCGCCGTCGCAACGATCGTTTATCTGCTTGTCAAAAGGATTCCAGTCCTTCCAACCCTTGATCTATTGATTCCGGCGGTTATGCTCGGCGTGGCGATTGGACGTCTTGGTTGCCTCATGAACGGCTGTTGCTTCGGCGGACCATGCGACCTTCCCTGGGCTATTTCGTTCCCCCCCGGAAGTCCTGCGTATATGCAACAACTTGACGAAGGCGTTATTTCCCTTTACGGAGTCACGCTCGCTCCGCCTAACGTTTCCGACGATGAAAAAACGCTCTTCTCCCTGAAAACGAAGCATGTTAACCTCGCCTCGGAAACCCCTTCGCAAGTCGTCGTCGCGTCGGTCGATCCTGGTAGCGAGGCGGAAGAAGCAGGAATCAAACCCGGAGACAGAATTATCGAGATGGGAATCGTCCCCAAAGGGTTCCTTAAGTCGGAAGACGCTACGCGCGCCGCGTTTGATCAGCGTACAATTTCACGTTTCAGGGCCGCTAACAACGCCCAGGTTTTTTACTTCTTTCTCAACATTTGGAATGAGAACGCAGAGAACGACGTGTGGCTCGTTCTTCAGGAGCAAACGGGAGAAGCGGGATCGGAACCGGGCAAAACTCGCAATATCGTCTTCCATCCGACGCACGCTAAGGCTCGACCCGTTCATCCGACTCAAATCTACAGTTCCGTCAACGCGTTTATTATTTTCTGCATTCTTATCATTGTCGCTCGTTTTGCGAAAAGAGACGGCCTCGTTCTTGGAGTCGCGTTAGTCCTGTATCCGCTCAATCGTTTCTGTCTCGAGTTGCTCCGCACCGACGAAGAATCCTTCTGCGGCACAGGTCTTACCGTCTCGCAATGCGTAAGCGTTTGCGTCCTTTTCCTGGGAATTGCTCTTCTGACGTGGACTTTTACTCACAAACCGAAGCAAGCTTTGGCAGGATTTTTTACCGAAGAATCCGAAACCGTTCAGGCGAAACGCTCCTAACACGTCGGTTCCCGAACGTTTAAAACACAATCAAAAAGTTTTCAAAGAAACTGTGGAAAGTATTTGACTTTAAGTTTTGACTTTATCATAATGAGGTCGTTCGACGCGAGACGTTGTTCCCGTCTTTGACGCTTCGCTTGGCTTCGAAGCGCGGACGGTTTCGAACTGCCGATCCCGATCGAGCCTCTTTCCCCAACACTCGTATTCATAATAATATCAGGAGACGTCAATGCTTACGAAAAGTCGTTCTCAGATCGCCGCTACTGGCGAAATCCCTGCTCTTCTCGCCCAAGCCATGGAAGAAGGCGGCGGACTGTTGCGTCTGACCCCCAACTGGGTTCCTCGCGTTTTCTGCAAACCGGGCCGCCGTATTAAGCTCGCTCAGACCGACTGGTACGCTCTCGGCCTCGATCGCGGCGGCATTGACGAACGCTGGTTCGCCAGCACGACCCCCGCTGACAATGTTGGTCGTACCGAAGACGAAGGTCTCAGTTACGTCCGCGTCGCCGGAAAGCGTTTCACCCTCGTTGAAGCGGTTGCGGAAGGCAAAGGCGCGATCGTCGGCGACGCTATTTGGGACGCCTACAAACGCTGGCCGGTCTTCTCGAAGTTCTTTGACAATCTTGGTCCTCTTCCGCATCACGTCCATCAAATGGACAAAGACGCGAATCTCACGGGACAGGAAGGCAAGCCGGAATCATATTACTATCCTCCGCAGCTCAATGCGGCAGAAAACCGTTTCGATTACACCTTCATGGGGCTTGAACCGGGAACCACCAAGGCTCAGGTCCGCAAGTGTCTCGAAAACTGGAACAAGGGCGACAACGGCATTCTCGACCTGTCCAAGGCGTATCGTCTCAAGCCTGGCACCGGCTGGCTCGTTCCCGCAGGCGTTCTTCACGCGCCCGGCTCCGTCTGCACGTACGAACCGCAATGGGGTTCTGACGTGTTTGGCATGTTCCAGTCCTTGACCGACCACGACGCCATTTCCTGGGACCTGCTTGTCAAAAACGTGCCCGACGACAAGAAGTTTGACCTCGACTTCATCGTCGAACAGCTCGACTGGGAAAAGAACGTCGATCCGTATTTCAAGGAACACAACTATCTCGAACCGATCGTCGATCAGGAAAAATCCTCTCCGAACGGCGATTACGTGGACAAGTGGATCGTTTACGGGCTTATCGACGGCAAGCAGCGCATCTCCGCTAAGGAGCTCACCGTTCAACCGGGTTGCAAATGCGTTGTTAAGGACGGGGCTGCCAGCGGCTGGATTACCACGCAGGGACGCGGCACGATGGGTAAGCTCAATATCGAATCCCCGAACATGATCCATTATGGCGAGGAACCGGACGACGAAATCTTCATTACAGCGACCGCCGCGAAGGAAGGCTTCGAAATCGTCAACACAGGCTCCGAGCCTCTTGTTGGACTTCGTTACTTCGGACCGGATTCTCACAAGAGCGTTCCGATGGTCGGCGATTACAAGAAGTATCTCGATCTTTGAGCGCGTGATCCTCTGATTCTTTGTTAGAGATTTTTTGTTAGAAAGCAGACGCCGTCCGCATCCCCTTCTTCGTGGACGGCGTCCGTTTTTTGTTATTTTTGCCGTTTTAGCTCTTGTCAAAGATAAAGCAGGGGTTAAAATGACCGCTGTCGTTTGTGGTTGACGCTTCGTCGCCCGTTCGATCGAGACAACGCCTCTATAGCTCAGTTGGTAGAGCAACGGACTCTTAATCCGTGGGTCGTGGGTTCGAGTCCCTCTGGAGGTACTGACGCAGTTTGCGTTCCCGTTTTTACGCCTCTATAGCTCAGTTGGTAGAGCAACGGACTCTTAATCCGTGGGTCGTGGGTTCGAGTCCCTCTGGAGGTACTAAAGGTTCCG
>CACYBR010000059.1 GCA_902772705.1 uncultured Planctomycetota bacterium | reverse complement strand
TCGCTGCGCGTTTGCGATTCAAACGGCGTCGAGTTTCTCTTCAACGTTACGAGTCCGGACGGCTCTTTCGTCGACAAGGGACCGATCCCGGAAAAGAGCAGGCTTTCTTTTCCGGTCAACGCGCCCGCGGGCGGCTCCGTCGAATATTATGTTTTCGCCGGCAACGAAAAGGCGTTTCCGAACCCCGACCGCCTGAGCGAATTCTGTAAATCTCCGACGAACATGGGGTTTGATTCCGGCGCCGGCGACGTTCCGCCAGGCTGGCTCTTTGACGGAATGGACGACGGTCATAAGCTCGTCTGGACGGAGGAAGGCTCTTTTTCCGGCGCGAAGTGCGTCCGTTGCGAGGTTGCCGAAGGTCAGGAGCCGACGTGGGTCGCGGCGCGTCAGCTTGGAATCGCGCTCGAACCGAACGCGAAATATCGGTTTGAAGGTTACGTTCGCGGCAGGAACGTTCGAGGAGGATGCGGCTGGTATCTGCATTTGGGGAACCGCGACAATCGAATGATTTCCATGCCCATGGCCAACGCGCCGCAGACGCCCGACTTTGACTGGACTCGCGTCGCGGTGGATTTCACAACGTCGGACAAAATCGATCTCGTCGATTTCGGGACCGTCCTTCATGGGACGGGGACCGCATGGTTTGACGCGGCGTCGCTCGTTCGCGTCAACGACGACGGTACGATCGCAGAGAGCGTCGAGCCGCGCGCGTCGAGCGGCGTAAGGGTCGGCGACGAGATTGCGCTTGAGGTTCCGGCGAGCGTCTATCCGTCAGGGAACCTGGACGATCGTCCTGCCCGCCGCCGCGCGACGATTCGCGTCGACGGGGGCGAAGGGGGCGAGCGGCTCGTTATGCTCGATCTGAGCGCCTTTACGACGCATTGGGGTCGTTCCATAACAGCCGACGACATAACGATCTACGATCTTCATTATCGTCGCGTCGCGCCACAGACCTTCGGCGATATGGCGTTCTTTACCGTCGACCTCGTTCCCAACGCGCGAAACTATCTCTATATTTACGAGAACGGCGTTTCGCGCCCGCGCGACGTTAAAACGAACCGGTCAGGAGCGGTCGCCAACCAGGCGTTCCCCGGCACGATGATGCAGGAAACGAACGCGGAAAACGCGAAGGAGCGCGACGAGGACGCGCTGACTTCCAATTCGTTGGCGCTTCCTGAGATTCTCCGCGAACGCAATCTCCTTTCCGACGGCGACTTTGAGAACGTCGATCCAGCGACGCTCAGGGAAGATCCGGTCGGTTCCGACGGTCTCGTCTGGACCCGCGACGCGGACGAGCCGGGCGTGAGCTACTCGATCGTCGATCCTCGCGTTTCCTCGCTCGGCAAACGCGCGCTGAAGATCGACGTCGCCGAGGACGCGCCGAGACAATGGCGCGGATGGCGGCGCCGGGTCTCCGTCGCGCCGAACCAGACATACCTGATAGGCTATGCGATCGCGACCGATTCGACCGCGGGTCAGTATGATCTGCACATGCACTGGCGCAAAAAGGACGGGTCGCTGGCAGGCGCGGGAATGAGCTCGCTCGCCAAGCCGACGAGCGGTAAGACGGATTGGACGATCAAGTCCAGTTTAGCGACCGCGTCCTCCGACTCCGATTTCGTCGAGCTTCATTTGACGAATCAGACGTACGGCGTCTCAATGTACGACTCCGTCTTTGTCGTGCCGGTCGTCGGAGCGACTCCGGTCGAATTCAGCGGCGGCCAATCGGGCGTCTTCCAGGTTCCGGCGGTCGCCAAGGTCTTCAGCGACACGACGTTCGCCGACGACGCGGCGCCTGTCGCGGCGGAGAACCCCGCGTCCTGCGCGCTGGCGCTCAACGAGGAGGAGACGCTGCAGATTGCCGTGCGCATCGCCTCGGGAACGACGCTCGCCGGCGAATATTCCGTCGAGGCGCGCAGGCCCGTCCTTCGCGGCTCCGAAGAAACGCTTGGCGCGCCGGAAGTCTTTGCCGTCTCCAACGTGCTTGTCGACTATCCGACGAATTACTATCAGGCGCAGGGCGCGGCGACCACGCGTAAGTTCCCGACCGGCAACCCGTCCTGCGACGGCTGGATCGGCATGTGGCCCGACCCGCTGATTCCGATCGAGACGGTTAACCCGACGCAGGACGCGAGCGATAGCGCGGCGGAAAAGCTGGGCGATTCCGCGTTGTGGAACGATTCGCAGAAGGTCTGTGTGGACGGCCTCCGCGGCGTCCTGACGCTTCGTGAGAACGAGACGCGCGCGCTATGGCTGCGTTTCCGAACGACGACCGCGACGAAGCCGGGCAAGTATGAAGGCGTTTTGACGCTTACGCGCGGCGACCATAAGTTCGAGATCCCGTATACGGTCGACGTTCTGGGCTTTGTCGCGCCGCCGACGAAGATCACTGGCATATACGACGCGCGCATTTCGCACGATTATTTCGGGAAGGGAAGCCGCGCGGAAAAACTCGAACGCGTCGCGGAACGTCTTCTTGACCGTAAGCTCTGTTCCGATAAACCGAACGTCGAGCCGACGATCCTGTACGACAAAGCGACGGGTCAGGCGACCGCCGACTGGACGGAATTCGACGCGGTCGCGACGCGTTATTTCGACGAGCTCGGCGCGAAGGCGGCGTACTTCCCGGGCATGTTTTACCTCTTTGGCTGGGGCAATCCCCCGAAAGAGATCGACGGCGAGACGCCGTATCCTGGCGAATGGCCCTACGACGGCGCGGACCGCGCGCAGCTGCGTCCTGAATACAAAAAGGCGTATCAGGCGAAGCTCAGACTCTTCTGGAATCATCTGAAAGAGAAGGGCTGGGCGGACAAGTGCGTCCTGTATATCTCCGACGAGCCGTTCTACTCCAAGCCGGAGATTATCTCGCAGATGAAGGCGCTTTGCGACATGATCCACGAGGTCGATCCGGCGATCCCGATCTATTCGAGCGCTTGGGTCTTCGTGCCCGAGTGGTTGCGCTATCTCGACGTCTGGGGCGTCGGTCATTACGGCGGTGTGAGCGAGGAGTCGCTCAGGACGATTCGCGACGCGGGCGGCCGCATATGGTGGACGACCGACGGCCAGATGTGTCTGGACACGCCGCTGTGCGCCGTCGAGCGGCTGCTGCCGTACACGTGCGTCAAACATGGCGCGGAGCTCTATGAGTTCTGGGGCGCGTCGTGGTATACGTGCAACCCGTTCGATTCGGCGTCGCACCTGTATATTTCGCAGTCGGACCAGCCGGGAGTAAGATATTACGTCCGGTATCCGAACGGCGACGGGTATATTTTCTACCCTGGCGAGCCGATCGGGCGCGACGGCGAGCTTGTCGATTCGATTCGTTCCGAACAGGCGCGCGAGGGAATTGAAGACGCCGGCTGGCTTGTCGGTCTGCAAACCGCGATTGCGGAGAAGACAGTCGAGGGCTCTCCCGACCGCGCGCGAGCGCAGAAGGTTCTCGACCGCGCGCTCGATTATCTGCCGCTGTCGTGCGGTTCCGGACGATATTCGACGCGATATATCGCCGATCCGGAAGAATTCGAGCAAATCAGACTCGACGTTGGACTTGAGCTCGAAGCGCTTTCCAAACGCTGACCGAATCGGCGTTCTTAGACGCGCTGACAACAGAAAAACCGCCGGCCTGCGAGGTCGGCGGTTTGCGTATACGGCGGCGTGGACGCGCGATAGGGACGTCTCCGCTTTTGGTCAAACGTCATTTTTCTTCAAAACAACCGGCGAACGCACGGTCCAACAGCGCGCAGTGGGCGCTTGAGGGCGTAAAGGTCGCCGCGTAAGACGAGGGGAGCGCGGCGCCGTTCGAGGCGTATTCGTAGACGCGTAATTCGCCAGCCGACGCGGATGAAAGAAGTAAGAGCCGTCTGCCGAATTTCGACAGGCGGCTCTTACGTTTAACGTTGCTGGAACGCGCGGCGTTTGCGTCAGAACTGCATGTTCACCTGAACATTAACGGTGTTATTGGAGGATTTCCTTTTCGACTCGCCCCGAAACGCCGAATTGACGAACGCCTGCGTGTAAGCGGCGGACCATCGGAGATCGGGCGACCACCACCAGTTGAGGCCGTAGATCACTTCATGAAGCTCGCCGTAGGTCGCGGCGGGAACGTTTTTGAGGTTGTCCATGTTCGTGTAGGCGTACGAGCCGACGAGTTCGAGTTCGCCGAATGTGTCCGGCATAACGCCCGTGTTGTTCTCGCTCTTGCCAAGATTGCTGACAAGATGCGGGGCTGCGAAGCCGCCTCCGTCGTAGCTATACGTTCTGTAGTTGCCGGGACGCAGGAAATATCGGGTTGTGAGCGTCGAACCCCATGAGGTTCCGTTGTTCCTAATGTTCGCGACGAACGTTTCGGAAATAATTCCGAGCTGACCGCGCTGCCACGCCGCTTCCCCTTCGCACACGTTGTAACCCTTCTCCAGAG
>CACYBR010000058.1 GCA_902772705.1 uncultured Planctomycetota bacterium | reverse complement strand
TCGTGTCCCTTGAGGAAGACGTCGGCGAGCTTGCTCTTCGTACTGCCCCAGGTATAGGCGGGGAAGGTGTTGTGCGGACCAGCGCCGGGCACGCGGAGATACCCCTTCGTACGAAGATCCCAGTATGAGGCGTTAAACGCAAGATTGCGGTCGCCCGCGAGCATGAGCTTCTGACCCGCTTTTTTACCGACGTCATGACATTCGACGCAGTATTTGTCGAAGACGGGCTGAACCTCTTCGTAATAGCTGAAGAGTCGCGGTTCGCCGAACCATGGCGTGAGCATCAGCGGCGTGCCCGACGCGGCGGCGCCGGCGAGAGCGCCAGAGGTCGGCGCGTCGATGCGACTTTCATGGCAGCCGACGCAGGCGTTCGTTTCTCCCGGGCGGACCATAATGCCGCTGCGCATCGACTGGACGAGCATCTGTTTTTCATCGAGCAGCTGGAA
This sequence comes from uncultured Planctomycetota bacterium, assembly GCA_902772705.1. Lineage (GTDB taxonomy): Bacteria > Planctomycetota > Planctomycetia > Pirellulales > Thermoguttaceae > RUG369. Next base: position 3,287 of record CACYBR010000058.1, on the reverse strand, counting down.
ATAGACGAACTTTTCCGCCGGCACGGCGAAGGAAACGCTTCCGTCGTCGGCGACGGGAACTGTTCCGAGAATCCGTTTATTGTTGAAATCGTCCCACGCCATCCCGGGCGCCTGCGTGCCGCTTCCCTGCCAGTCGGGGTTGGTCCAGAAGCGTTTTTCCGGGGATTCTACGACGCGGAGATATTTGACGGTTCCGGGTTTAACGTCCTGCATTCCGAAGCCTTCGTAGACGTTCGAGACGTGGAAATATCCGTAGGGATCGTCGAGGTTGACGCGGTTGGCGACGGTCTGGGGGAGCTCGGTAGGGAGAATCGGCTGCGGATCGAAGCATCCGGGTCCGTCGGTGTGAACGAGGACGGACCCCCCGTCGGGATCGAGGAGCCATATTCCCATCTCTTCGCCGTTTCCTGTTTGACCGGAGGCAAGGATGTATTCGTCGTCGAGGGGGAAGGGATCTTCGTATTTACGCGGCGTGTTCCTGAACGTGTCGTACCGGACCGCTTCGAGGAACGGATCGTTAGCGGGAGCGTCGGAGACCCAGTCGATCGTCTCCGGGGGCCATGTCTGGAGTACGGGCTTGCGTCCGTCGACGCCGAGTCTTCGGTCGATGAGCGCGACGGCGCCCCATGGACGGTCGTGACATGAACCGAGTACGCAAACGAATTTGGAGTCGTCGCCGGGAAGCGCTTTCGCGTCGATCACGCCGCCGGGGGACGCCGTGTTGTTGCCCCAGTAAATTTCATGCTTTGAGCCGTCGGGATTGGCGACCCAGACTCCTTGAGCGTCGCCGAAGTTGCGGTCGACGTATTCCCAGCGGTCGTAGATAATGCGTCCGTCGGAGAGGAGCGAGGAATGCCCTTCAAAGAGCGTGCTTTTGCCGATTTGCTCGATGTTGGAGCCGTCGGCGTTCATCTTGTGAAGATTGCACATGATGTGGCGATTGCACATGCAGTATTTTGGCTCGCGGGTCGAGGAAAAGACGATCTCTCCCGATGGCAGATATGCCGGATCGATATCGCAGGCTCCCTTAACGAACGTGAGTTGACGAAACCCGTCGATTTTTTTGAGTTCGTCGACAGTCATTTCGGCGGTCAGCGTAATCGTAGGACGCTCGTAATCGAGCGTCATTTCGGCGATATGGTAGTCGTCTTCGCGCGAGCGGCGCACGGAGAAGATCGCTTTCTTCGCGTCGTAAGAGAGGCTTGGGTCGCGCACGATTCCGTCGGGAACGTCGAGGAGCGTGACCGTTCTATTTTCATGCGGGAACCACACGACGAGGGACGAGCCGCCGACAAAGCTGGCTTCGTTGATCTCGCCATGCTGGAAGATCGTCGCCGTGTTGTGATGATCGGGTCGATATTGCTGACGCTTGACATAGAGGATTTCGTCGGGAAGCAGTTCAATCGCTTCGCGCAGGAGCGCCTCTTCGCGCTCTTTCTTTTCGCGTTCAAGACGCTCGCGGTTCTCGCTACGCAGTTTTTCGCCTTCGGAATCGAGCGCGCCCTGAATTTCAAACGCGTCGCAGCGAATATGCGCCCAGCCGCCGGTCTCGAGGTCGACGACGCGAATAACAGCGCGTTTGCCGACGTAATCTCCGACGTTCCATTCGACCTTTCGGAGCTTCTGATTATCCTCGCCTTTGGCGCTCATGACGGGCTCGACGTCGCCGTCGTCCTTGAGAATAGCGAGTTCGACGCGTTCTCCCTCGCGATTTCCGGCGCCGCCGACAAGGAACGTGAGCTTGTCGCCGACGATTTTGAAGACGGGCGACTCGATCACGCAAATCGTGTCGTCAGTCGGTCCGTCGTTAGCGGTCGTTTCGAGGGTCGTGAGATAGTATTTGCCGCTTTTGTCATAAGGCGCGGGGTTCGCGTGGAATTCGAAGTCGCGCGAACCGATCGGCTTAGAGTTCTCGCCCTGGACGATCGTCCAACCGTCGAGATCGCCCGACTCGAAATCGAAGCTCAGCGTATCCTGCGCCGTCGCGAAGGTCTGAGCCGCGAGAAACGCGAAAAGCGCGTTCGCGACGATCGCCGCGATCCGAGGCGGTGTGAAATGGAAACGACGCTGCGTCATAGTATTTGCTCCTGAACGTTGTCTGATTAAACGCGAGAGACCCCGCGCTCCAGCTATTTTACGCGCGCGACGAACAGGAATCAATATGCGGCGTTCGCGGATTGTCCCGCTGAGCGCCGGTTAAGAGTATGAAGGGAGAAGGCCGGCGTTTTACCGTTCCCTTGACCCTTCTGGCTGTTTGTCTCGCGAGAAAGAGACAGACGACAGATTGCTTGAATATTTGATCAGGCGCAGGTACAATTCCAAGGGCGGCGTCTTGAGAACCTCTCAGGGCGTTTTGGCGTAAGGCTGACGTCAAGCGTTCGTTAAACAGAATTTGCGCTACGCTTGTCTTTTCACGTTTTATCGCTACAGGCGACTGTACGCGCGTCAGAACTCAGGCTGGACAAATGATCTCGTCTTTAATTTTAGCGGCGTGTTACGTTTTGTTCGTAATCGCTTATTATACCGGCAAGTCCGAGATGTTCGGAATCGGCAACGTCTGGTTTGTCGTGGTTTGGGTCGCGCATATCCTGTACTTTGGCGCGTTGCTCCTTCTGAGGGAAAAGAGAGTAGTTCTGCCTTTTTCCTTTTTGGACAGGATTAGCGAGAAGCCGCTGAGCAGATTCTGCAACACGTTTGGACCTGCTGCCGGAGGGGGGTGTGAAGTCTGGGCTCTATTTTTAGGCAACGCTGTACTCTGGGCGCCCGCGCTGGCTCTTGAATGGTGGGTTCGTCGGGGGCTTGGACCGTCGTATCAGGATGATCATATACTCGGCACGATTATTGCCCTTCTGGGCTTATATTTCGGGATAATTTATCTCTATCGGTACCTGCTCTTTCGCTTGGAGTTAATGGACGAACACAGGTTCAGAATCCGCTCCTGGAACCCTTGTCCGGGTTGGAGACACGTCGAATCCGAAGCTTGCGTTGACAAGCGAAAAATCAAGGCTCTTGACGAACTTAGCTGTTTGGCGTTTCGCCCAATACTGGACGACGTCGTGGACCCTTCGGGAAACGGTCTGCAGAGTTGGCGCGCTTTATCGGCCCAAAAATCGGAGGATTGGAGGTTGGGAACCTCTTGGAAGTTTGGAACCCCTGACAAGCCTCTTGATATGACCAAAAGCTGGGACGATCCCGAGAATCTCGCAGCGGCGCTCCCGAAACCGGAGGTCTATTTCTACCCGGACGAGACTGGCGCGTCTGACGAAATCCGGACGTGCGTCGTTCGA
>CACYBR010000057.1 GCA_902772705.1 uncultured Planctomycetota bacterium | reverse complement strand
GCAGGAGCGTCGTGCGACGTTTGCTCCCGACGAACGACTTTCTCAATCCGACGAATCGAGCGTCGCGTCGTCAAACGAAGGACGTTCTAATTCTTTCGATTTTGGTTTTGTTCCGATATGCGCAAAGTTTGCGAACGACGTGCGCCTGAATACAGAATACGGCGAGATGAACGTCAAAGATTATGTGACGGTGCGTTTTAGCGATCAGACGGCGACGAACGTGCCGGCGCTGCTTAATCTCGACAAGACAAAGGGGGCGTTTCAGAATAGAAGCGAAGGCGCCGACGACGGCGGCGGCGCGACGGCAGGACAAGCGACGAAAAACGACGAAAAATTTAATCTGGCGTGTAAAAGACTTGAGGTTTTATGCGAACTTGTTCCAAAGGAAGTCATGCGCGAGACAGGGAACGGCGCCTTTCATGTCAGTCGTTTGGATCTTTTCGGCGACGCGTTCTTTAAACAAACGGACGCTCAAAACAGGGAGAAGGCGACGCTGACCGCCGACGCCGTTACGGTTGAGGAGCCTCTTACCGTCGCAATGAAGTTGCTCTTTTCTTCCCGAAAAGGGGGAATTGCGCGCTTCAAGGCAGACGAGCTTGAGCTTCTGGGCGAGAAGATCATGATAAGTTATCCGGACAATTCCTTTGAAGTTCTCGGACCCGGGGACGTGACGATTTACCCGCCTCCCAGAAGCCGTGAGAACGTGTCCGCAGGTTCGGACGTGATTTCGGCGGCGGCGTTTTCAGACCCTGTTTCGATCTCATGGTCCAAATCAATGAAATTCAACGGCCAGACGATGATTTTTCTCGCCTCGGACGACGCGGACGTCGTTGTTTCTTCCTCCGACTCGCACATTCTGTGCGGCTCCGCGAGCCTTGTTCTCAAGGAGCCTGTCGACGTTCGCGCTCTTGAGAAAGGAAAGATTGTTTCGCCTGCCGTCGACTATGTCGAGTGTCGCGCCCAAGGGCTCAATAAACCGGCGCAGTTGAAATTCAACGCGCGTAACACAGGGGTGGGCAAAGACGTTTCGAACTATTCTGGTTTCTATGAGACGAAATGTCAGCTGGTGCGATTTAACGTTGAAACGGGCGCGTTTAGCGTCGAGAATCAGGGTGAATTTGTCGCGACCGTTCTTTCTCAGACAGGCGTGAGCGAGCTTGGCGCCGGCGTTATCGACGCCAGTAAAAGCCTGAATCCATCGCCGGGCGATTCGACGTTAAAGCCAGCCGCCGCGGATCAACCGCATTGGATCTGCGTCGACGCGCGTTTTAACGGCGCTGAAGGTTCCATTAAGACGGGTTTCGCTCAGATCAAGGGGGGCGTTTCCGCCGTGGTTTCCGACGTGGCGGGACCTAACCGTCGCGTTTCTCTTGACGATTCCTCAACATGGGCGGAGGGCGCGATTACCTTCCATTGTCGCGAGGCGTTTTATCGAGGCGCGGGAAGCGGAGAGGGAATGAAGAGGAACGCGGAGATTGACGCTCAGGGAGACGTGTCTTTTCGCGTTGGCGAATTTTCCGGATACTGTGAAAAATTGGGGTATGCGGCCGCAAAAAACCTTGTTACGTTGTCCGGTTCAGAAAATGGAAAGGCTTATATCGAAAGCCAAAAATTTTCGGGCGACACTCGCCGCAAAATAGGCGAATTCATGGAAGGCAGAGTTCATCTCGATACGAGAAAGGTTGAATTCGAGGGCGTCGTCGTCGATCTGAACGAGGAAGCGCTGAAAACAATCGGCAGAAAGGAATGACGCCGCGGAACGCGTTAGCGGAAACAACGGGAGTTGCGCGCGTTTTCGTCCCGCGCTTTCATGCGACGAGTAAGGACGGCAAAGCTTTCGGAGAGCTTGACGTTTTCACAAAGCGTGTCGGCGGGAAGTTCGAGCGTCGCGGGGGCGTAGTTCCAGATAGCATGAATCTCCGCCTCAATGAGAATGCGAGCGACGTCCTGAGCGGCAGGTCCCGGGACGGTGACAATCCCCATGTCGACGTTTCGTCCGTGCTCTTTACGGAAAGCTCTTGCAAGAGCGGCGGCGTCTTTAGGATCGCGGATCGTACGTCCGTTGACGACCCTGCCGATGAGCTTGGGGTTAGCGTCAAAAACTTCGACGATTTCGAGTCCGTCGGCGGCAAAGCCTGAGTAGTTCAGGATCGCGGTGCCGAGATTGCCGACTCCGAAAAGAAAAGCGGTTGTTTTCTGATCCCATCCAAGAAAGCTTTCGATTGCTCCGATGAGTTCGTCGATCTGATATCCGACCTTGGGGCGTCCCATGACTCCCGTGATGGCGAGGTCCTTGCGGACCTGAACGCTTTGCTGTCCAAGTTCGTCGGCGATCTTGGTGCATGACGCGAACAGTTCGCCGCGAGCTTTCGCCGCTCTCAGTACGCGGAGGTAGCTCGGGAGACGCTGGATACTGGGCGTCGGCGGGGTACGGCGGAGCGTCGACATGCGGATTGACGTTTCCTTGTAATGTTGCGGAGGGCCTGTTGCGTAAATGGAAGGACGCAAAACTGAAAAAACAACGTCGCTTCGGTCAATTCTATCCTTATTGACAGCTTCTTCAAGGAGCGCGCCGGGGCTTTTTATTGATAAATCGAAAGAGTCGTAAAAAAGCGCTTGCGTTTGGGAAAAAATCATGTAGAATCCATTCAAGTCGCAGACGCGTCGTCATGGGCGTTTGCGGAGACTTACGCGTCCGTAGTGTAGCGGCAACACGGTAGCTTCCCAAGCTCCAGTTGTGGGTTCGACTCCCATCGGACGCTCTTTGATTTTCTTCTCTGACAAATAAGAAACGCCGGCGTCGTTCCTGCGACTCGGCGTTTTTTCTTCAACGTCGTTCCTGCGCTATTGTCTGACCTGAACGCAGAGATCGCCAAGTTGGGCGTTAACCGCCGCGGCGATGAAGGGACATTTCGCTTTGAAAAGGAACGCGATCTTTTTAGGCGGATATTGCGGGTTCGGATTCCACAGGGATTCGAGGTTGGCAAGACCTTTGGCGATCACGAGGTCGGCGGCGACGAAGCGTTCCTTGAACTCGCTGGAAACGAGGTCGAAGAGCGTCCCGAGTCCGTCGCTGCCGTTGGTCATGACAGGAACGAGCTCGGCGAGTCCGATTTCCTGCGCGTCGTCATAGAGCGCGTCGTTGATGACGGGAGCTCCACGCGTTACGACAGTCACGTTTTTTCCGAATTCGGGCGAGACGAGCGTCTCAATCAGGAGCTTGTCATAGACGATCTCGCCCGCGTTGTCTGTGAGATAGAGAATGGAGGACGCCTCTTCGATCGCGCGGCGAAATTC
>CACYBR010000056.1 GCA_902772705.1 uncultured Planctomycetota bacterium | reverse complement strand
CGTTCCCGGTCGTCAGAGGTCAGGACTTCGAGCAAGACGCCGATTCAACTCCTTCAAACGCCGAAACGCCGCTCCCCCTTCATGACGGCGAAAAATTGTTGGCCGCTGGCTCTCATGACTTCTTTTCCAGTTCGGAAACGCTTACGATTCCCTCCTCCGTCGACGAAATTGTCGCCGACGCGTTCAACGGATATTCTGAACTCAAAATCGTCCGTCTCGAACGTGGGATCCGAATCGTTTCCTCCCACGCGTTTGCCGACTGTCAAAAGCTTTCCGACGTCTATTTGTTTGACAGCGTAGAACAAATCTCAGACGACGCGTTTCCGCAAAACGTCACGCTTCACAGCACGAGCGCCTCCTACGCGGAACAATGGGCCAAACGGCAAGGCGTCGCTTTTCAGGAGCATTCTGCGGAAGAACTTGAAAACGCAGTACGTTTAAGCGTGAACGAAACTCCAGGAGCGATCATTTTTCATCCGCTCCCAACTGGGGTCGAAATCGTTCAGATTACTGGACGCGACGTCGTGTCGGGAAACATCGTCGTTCCTGACGCGGTGCAAGGTTCGCCTGTCGTAAAGCTGGGCGACGGTCTTTTTGCCGATTGGCCGAAGCTGACGTCGGCGACTCTTCCCCGCGGATTAAAGGAAATAGGAAACCGCGTCTTTGAAGGATGTCGCGAACTAACGTCCATCGATCTTCCGGACGGTTTGACGACGATCGGCTCAGGCGCCTTTTCCCGGTGTTATTCCCTCAAAGAAATCGCGTTGCCGCCCTCAATCCGGTCGATCGAGGACGAGACGTTTCAGGGGTGCGTCAACCTGCGCGCCGTCAAGCTTCCCGACAATCTGGATTCCGTCGGCGTCAGAGCGTTCTATGACTGCGGCTCGATGACCGAGTTAACGCTCCCGTCGACACTTGCTACCATCCACGACGCCGCCTTCGGACACTGTTACGCGCTCTCGTCTCTCGAACTTCCCGAACGGTTGGCGACGCTCGGAAGTCGTTCCTTCGCCTCCAATATCTGTCTTCTCGTTAAGCCGGGTAGTTCCGCGTTCAATCAGGCCGTTAAAGGAGGATATAAGTACGCGACTGCCATATTTGTTCCCAATAACGTCGCCGGAGTTGAATCGTTTTTTTGGCGTTTATCCGGAGCAGGCGCAGAAATTAACGGCGTCGCGCTTACCGACGATTTCAAGGGGGATCTGACGCTTCCCGAAAAAATAGCCGACCTTCCCGTCGTGGGCGTCGGCGACAAGGCTTTTGTCGAAATCACGTCATTGCGTAACGTTACGCTTCCGGATAGCGTTCAAAGAATAGGAGAGAGCGCTTTCTCTGGCTGCACGGAGCTTGTTTCAATCCATTTTCCCCAATCTCTTCGCGCCATTGAAAAAGAAGCGTTTGCAAACTGTCCGCTTCTTGAAACGCCGGCGTTTCCTGAAAAACTGGAATGGATCGGTCCCAAAGCGTTCGTCGATTGCGGGCAGCTCGGCGCGCTCCAACTTGGAAATAACGTTCGTTTGATTGGAGAAAAAGCGTTTTGGGGCTGCGAGAATCTTTCTGAAGCAACGCTCCCAGAAAGCCTTACTATCATAGGAACGCAAGCGTTCGCCTATTGCGATCATTTAAAAACGCTCGCACTTCCCTCTCTTGTTACCCATATCGGAGACGACGCGTTTCCAGAGCAAGTCGTTTTGAAGGTCGTCCCTGGAAGTCGCGCGGAGGAATGGGCTAAGAACAAGAACGTTCATTACGTCTACTAAACCATGAGTGAACGCTCTTTAGAACGAACCTTACTGACGGCGCCCTGTCTCTCCGGCTTAGAGAAACAGGGCGCGCTAATGAAGGAAATCGTTCAGACGTCTCTTTAAAGATTCCGGAAAAAGACTATCTCACGAGCGCGGGCGCGCCCTGAATTGAAAAGATATAGTCTTCGAGAACGCCGACCGACGGCTTGTCAAATTCAAGCGTCCAGAAGCCTTTTTTAAGCGGTTTCACCACGCCGGAGTCGTCCATAGGCGCCGTCCACGCCGCCATGAGCTCGACGTCCGGAAGAGTCGCGACCTCTTCGCCGTCTGGAGCAAAGATTCTAACAGAAACTCGTTCTGTCGGACTACCGACAACACGAACCGCCAAATCCTTCGTTCCTTCAGGAACATAAAACTCGAATCTACCATTGGTTCCAAACACGTCGGCCTTGGGACTAGCCGAGGTCAAGACGGGCGCCGTCGAGTCAACCAGTTCCAGAGAGCTCGCGCCAAAAGCCGCCGAAATGCGCCGCCAACCGTCCTTCTCCGCTTGGAATTCGACCTTGTACGGCTCCTCCACTGCGAGCGACGCAGGGAATTG
>CACYBR010000055.1 GCA_902772705.1 uncultured Planctomycetota bacterium | reverse complement strand
TGCTTTTGTCTATCAGTTAAACAGAAGATCTATCCCGGGATAGGGAAAACGTCCGGAACCGACGTCGCCTATCGCGGTTGTCTCAGTTACACAACGTCGCGTCCCTGAAGTCTTCTCCCTTAAAAAGTTTCGTAGGTTTCTCAAAAAAACGAAGTCTTCACCGTCGCTAATATTGCGGAGGCTTATTTGAAGCGCGTCATGGTTAATAACAGGCGCAGACATGTCTATTGGAGCGGTTTAATACGACTCTCGGATTCCCGCTATAATTCTACGCGTCAACGCCGGCCAAAGAGTTTGGTCCGAAGAAGTTCTCATGTTGTCGTCACGTAATGAAGAATTTGGGACAATTTCCTGATAATATATCAACACGCCGTTAACTGCTTTTGAAACGTTTTTCGCTTTGGCGTTGTTTCCGAACACGTTCCTCCTGTAAATGTTTTGTCGTGACAGCTTTTCTGCCTCCGTTAAAGAGAGGAACAGACGGTCGTCAGAGAAAAAGAGCAGGTTTAACCCGTCTCAAGAGGCGACGTCGGACAAACCAAGAAAAAACGAAGCTATTTTGAGCCAAAAAGGAAAAACAAGCGCTAAACCGTCACGTTTCAGGCGCCGACAAGAATCGACGACGTCGTCAGAGCGAAACCCGGACGTTTTCGCTCGAAATCACTTGAGAAAAACAGACGCTGCCTTCCCCAAAGAAGGGACCTGTTCTTCTATGTGGAATCGCAACGTCAATGTTCGTCGCCAACGTCTCCGTCAACAGGAGTAGCGTCCATATCAGGCACGACCTTCGACTCGGCGCCGCCAACGTCAATAAGACGCAGCGGATGTTCGTCAAGATTATCTGTCAACTGCATCGCATAACGACCATTTAGGACGTTCGTAAGAAAATCGCCAAGAAATTCCGCGCGCCATCCCGACGTCAGACGGGACTTCTCGTTGGCAGGAAGGGTCCCTTCGTGTTCGGCTATCGCCTGACGAATGTCCGCCGTCGTCGTAACGACGTGATAAGAAATATCGCGGCGATGACAATACTGCACTAACAGCACGCCCACAAGTTGAGTAGCCAACTTGTAAACAGGGTAGTTATGATTCGTCGTCCTCGGCTTTTCCTCTTCAGGCGTGTTCAGGGCCTTTTTGATCACTTCGCTGAGTTCTCTAACCATCTGAGACTGAGGCAATCCACTAACGCCTCGCATAACGGCAATGCGTTCGGGATCGGCTGTGTGTAATTTGGCGAGACTGATCAACAAATCGTCGCGCAAAATACGCGTCGGAGGAGTGTTTTTGGCGAGCGCCTTCGTTTGTCGCCAAATCCACAGATCGCGAAAGACGGTCAGTTCGTCGCCAGACGAGAGTTTCGAACCAACGACTTTACGCCACCTTTCTTCCGTAAAGGAAAACTTAAGAGACTCTGCGTATTCAATCATCTCCTGTTCAAACCAATCCATCCGCCCTCGAGCGTCGAGGTTTTTACGAAGAAACTCCGCGATTCTCCGGAGATGACATACGTCGTTGATTGCATACCGGAGCTGAGAATTAAGAAGCGGACGGCGTTTCCAATCTGTCAGGGTTTCAGATTTCTCTAGCGACACTTGAATCGTTTCGCACGCCAACGACTTGAAATTCAGGGGATAGCCATATCCAACAAACGCGGCGGCCAACTGAACGTCAAAAACTCGCGCAGGAAAACGCTTGATCGCTCGAAAGCAGAACTCCAATTCACTCCGGCAGGCATGGACGATTGAGACTGTGTCTTCCCGACAAAGACGTTCCCAGAATGGATTCAAATCGTGTATTTTGAGAGGATCGAGAAGATAATTTCCCATCTCGGTCGCAACCTGCACCAGACATAATTCCGGAAGATAGCGCCCCTCAGAAATGAACTCGGTGTCATATCCAATCCAAGTCGCCTTCTCTATCTCATCCAGAAAACGATACAGATTTGCCTGTGACGTAATATACTGGAAAGGAACCATTTTCTCAGACGTCATACATTTGCTTTCTACTTCATACGGAACAGAAAACGAGCCGTCCACGAAGGAAAAAACGTCTCGCCTTAAAATCGAATCCCATCATTCACGTTTAAGCAACGCCCAAGCGGCTTCAAGAGCCTGAGGGATCGATTTCGCAGAGCATACCGTCGTCATGAAGTTCGCGTCTCCGTTCCATCTGGGAACAATATGCCAGTGCATATGTCCAGGCAAACCAGCGCCCGCGACTCGCCCAAGATTCAAACCAACATTGAATCCTTCCGCATTCATTTTTTCTTCAATTCTACCGACCCAGAACGTCATTTCATTCATTAACTCGCACTGTTCCTCAGGGGTAAGCAGATCGAGTCTTGCAATATGGCGTTTGGGCGCGATCAGAAGATGACCGTTGTTATACGGAAAGCGATTCAATATGGCAATTGTTCTTTCGCTACGACCGACGACCAGCCGCTCACAATCGTGCTCACAAGCGTCGGCAACCGCTTGACAAATAAAGCATTGGGAATCTCCGTCGGGAGCTGTCTTAACAGAACTGGGTTCCTTGTCCTTGTCCGATTTTATGTAGGCCATACGCCAGGGCGCCCACAAAATCTCATGATTTACCTCGTTTCCCATCACAATCCAACCTTCCTTAAAACTACTTCCCTGACTGCTTGGACGACACCGTCACAAACGGCGAGTATTTTTTGGCGTTCTTCTCGCTTGACGCCCCGGAAACGTTCGTCGCTTTGTTTTTCTCGGCAGAAATAACCTTTCGTTTGTCTGAAACCGGCTGACCACCAGTAGGCTCGTTCACACCTACTACAGAAGGTTCGGACGTTAAATTATCTGACGCGGCTCGTTCATAGGGAACAGTCGCACCGTTCAAATCCTCGTCAATCAGGTCTCTGGAACGAAACGAGCGAGGACCAAGCCAGTTTGACTCCAGTGGAACAGAATCCTCTTTAACTTTAAACCCCTCTCCATAGGGAGAGTTAAAATCCACGCTGTTCCACCGAACAGAGCTGTCTTCATCAACAGCAATCGAACCCGGTTGTTCTGAGTCGTTCTTGACAACCTCTTCCGACGCGGCCTCGTCAAGATCTATCGTAAAGTCTCTATTGATGAATCCATCGCCGGGAACAGCCGTATTGGAAGAAGCGTCCGACGTATCGTTCTTTTGTTGAAGAGAAGAAGTATCAGACGCGTCCATGTCGACAGAACCGTTAGTTTCCTCTGTATTGAGACCAATAACAAAGGGCTGGGCGTCTGCCGGAGGAACGGGAGAACTGACGCGCGGACGCTCAAATTGCGGATAATGGGAGTCCGCAGAAGAACTATCCTCCGACTCAAAAACGCTGGAAGGTCGCTCTGCTCCATTACCTTCGGCGTCGCCATGCAAGACGATGCGAATCTTTCCTTCTTCAGAAGCTTCACGAATCCTTTCAAGCTGATCAGAAGTTAAAAGAGTCGAAATCGTCGAGGTACGTACAACGCCGTCGGAACTAAAACGACTCTCGTCAGTCACCGAAAAAACCGACACGTTCTGTGCGATGGTTTCCGTAGCAAGGCGTGGAAGAGCGACCGGTCCAGACTTTGAGGGAACTTCCTTCACGACAATGACGTCAACGGAGTCTCCCGTTTTAATCATTTTGTTGAGCTTGGTCGTTTTGAGATAGTTGCGATTGCCGTTTTCCTTCGTTGCAGAACTAATCTCAATAGGAACAACCGAACATCCGGGAGGAACAAAAACAGCGGTAGCCTCGTCAGACTGTTCCGATTCATCCAGATCATAAAGCGAAATGGGTTCGCCGTCTTTAAGGTCACGAGAGACCTTGCGTCCAGAAACGCCATTAAAAGAAAAAATTCCATCGCGAGGAACTGCGTTTTCTGGCGTAATCGTCAAACGCACGTTGAGAGCGTTAAGCTCCGTCCCGGCGGAGAGGTCGCCATTAGCGACAAGAAGTTGCTCTTTGAGTCCAGAGATTGCAACCTTGTCCGACTCCCCAGAAGCATGTTCAACAAAAAAAATCGCTTTAATTCCGTAAGCCGCCAAAGATCCTGCAACTAACGCCAGAATCAATAACGACCACGTTTTCCAGTTCATTTTCTTTTCCATATTAAGACCGTTGACACAACGCTCCATCAGCGTCCCCTTCGTTTTTGGTAAACCAAGAGCTCATGAGGCAAACCGTCAAAAAAGCGTACGCCTACCGTGGAACAAACACAGAGCCAAATCTCTAATCGGCAAATTATTTTCTTTTATTGACAAAATCTGCAAAATCGCAACCTTCAGCGTCCTGACATAAAGACGTCCGTCAAACGCCTGGAACATAGTTGTCCCCGGGCGCGACTGACTCGCAATATCGCGCCAGCAAATTGGCAACGGCGTTCATATCGTCCCAGGAAACAATCTCAACCGGCGTGTGCATGTAGCGGTTCGGAATCGAAACAAGAGCTGTGGAAACGCCCGCGCGCGTCGTTTGGATCATCGCTGCGTCTGTGCCCGTAATACGATTCTCCGCGGCAAGCTGGTACGCGATCTTCTCCGATTCTGCGACGTCCACCAGCGCGTCGACCAGTTTCATACTCATATTTGGCCCTTTGCCGATCACAGCGCCGCCTCCAAGGAGAACGTCGCCTGAAACCTTCTTTTCAACGGTCGGCATATCGGTTGCGTGAGTCACGTCAACGGCGATTCCGACATTCGGATTGACGCCAAACGCGCTCGTCTTCGCGCCGCGCAGTCCCACTTCTTCCTGGACAGAGGACACGGCAAACACACCGACGTTAAGCTTGGACCCGTCAATTCGACGTAACGCTTCCATAACTGCCCAGAGTCCCGATTTGTCGTCGGTCGCCGGCGCAGCGATACGATTATTGAGAAGCTCACGATAGTCGAGCGGTATTGTCCCGCAATCGCCGACGCGGATAGAGGAAGACGCTTCAGATTTATTCGCAGCTCCAATATCGACCCAGAGATCGGTAATCTTGGGCACACGACGGCGTTCTTCTTCGGTGAGAAGGTGAATCGCCTTGCGGCCGATAACGCCGTCAACGGGTCCGTTCTTCGACCAAATCGTCACGCGAACGCCAACAAGCGTCTGAGGATCCCACCCCCCTAAAGGCAAAACATAGACAAAACCTTCGGCGTCAATATAGTTGACAATTAAACCAATTTGATCGCAGTGGCCCGAAAACATGATACGGAAAGGAGCGTCAGGATTCCGAGCGACAATAACGTTGCCATGAGAATCAGTGCGAACGTCGTCGGCAAAATCTTGAACATAGTCGCGTACGACCGCCTGAATCTTTTCCTCGTAACCGGAAGGACTCGGAGTTTTGAGCAGATTATAAAAGAAGTTGCGAGCCTTTTCGTCCATAACAAGCACACCTTTCCATAAACAACAATACTAAACGGATCCCTTACTTAGAAGCGGATTTTGAATCCGACAGGACCATGACGTCCATGGCGCCGCTGGAATCGTTCGACGGAACCCTTCGAAAAACGACCAAACATTGATCGTCTGTTTGCGGACAAGAATCTGAAAATCTCTTCATATCATGAACAAGGCGCCGTCCAAGCGTCGTTGCGTCTGCCATGTCTGGATTGCGCAGCGCATGTTCAATCCGATCGTCTCCATACGCAACTTCATCGACATTCTGAGCGTCAGGAAACCCGTCGCTCATAATGGACATCGCGTCGCCCTCTTTCAGGGAATAAACAAATTCGGGAAAATCAGCGTTTGGAACAACGCCAAGAGGAAAACTATTAAACCCTTTGCCAACTCGTTCAACCGTTCCGTCGGCTTTGGAAACGACTGGATACAAATGTCCCGCGTTAAAAATATGGACAACCCCCGTCTCTGGTTCTAAAATAATCATAACGAGGGTGATAAACCTCCCCCCCCAATGATTTTCGGAAAACACGGCGTTAAGACGTCGCATCGTCTCAGCTCGGGTTTTCCCCAACGCAAGACTGTATCGAGTCTCCGAAGAAAGCTTGGCCATGAGGAGCGAAGCGGAAATGCCCTTCCCTGCAACGTCGCCAAGAATGATCGCCAGCGAACCGTCTGAGAGAGGGATATAGTCAAAATAATCCCCTCCGACGTATTTCGCCGGAAGATAATAGTCAAAAAACTCATAAGATTCGATCTTCGGCGGTTCAAGAGGCAAAAAGCCACGTTGAACCTGATTGGCAAGCTGCATTTCCTGAACAGCAAGCTTCTGAGCGACGATCGCGTCCCGTTGACGCTGATTTTCCCAATAAACAGCGATCTGACCAGCTACCGATACGAGCAGCTTTAAATCGTCCTTCGTAAAACGTCGTTTTTGCACGCGTGAATCAATCTGAATTACGGCTATAAGCTTGTCGCTACCCAATTCGTAGACAGGAGCCGCAATCACAGACCGTATCTGAGACGTCGCAACGCCTTCCGAAGAGTTAAACCGCAAATCGCAGGGCGCGGAATCCGAAAGTACCGCAACGCGTGCGTCGGCGACAAACTGAAGCGCCGCTCTACTCACGCCACACTGGTCTATATCGTCGTCGTCCCGGCAAGCATGCCCCATAATCGTCCACTGGGGATTGTCGGGATCATCCGCATCCGGTTTTTGGACGCAAACACTTGCAGATTCAGCATTCGGGAAGATACGAAGTAACCCGTCCAAAAAACGAGGCGTCAGATCGCCGGAATCTTCCGCCTTACCCAGAATTTTCGCAAACTCAAGGAACACTCTGACACGTTCCTCGAGAAGCTTAACCTCGCGTTTGTACTGGGCAATGGTCTTACAGCCAACCTTATCGGGATCGGAGACGATCGAAGAAGCGCCGTTCACGGAATACTGTGAACGAATCGATTTGGGGTCGAAAACGTCGTCGCTGATTCTGGACGAGCTGGCCTCCAAATTGCTTCTCTGTTCTTTGCTCTTTGAGCTGGAAGGAGCGTCCGTGTGGAAGACAAGCGAAACGTCGCCAATCAGAATATTGTCGCCGTCGGTCAATCGGACAGGCTCATACCCCGTGCGTTTGCCATTAATCCAAACGCCGTTGCGGCTTTGCAGGTCTTCTATATACCAGCGTCCGTCTTTTTTTACGAATTTTGCGTGTTCTCGGCTTACGGTATGGTTATTCAGAACCAAATCGCAGTACGTTTGACGACCGACGACAAAAGAGTCGGTCGTCATGGGAAAGATCTTCTCCGTCGCGCTTGGCGAACTTTTGACCTTCAACTGCTCCATATGAATCAACGCCTTCTTCCATGCCGCCGACAAACCTACGCTGGAGGCGTATATAACGACTCAAGCGACACGTACATTCTATGACAGAATGACGAAAGGTCAACTCCTAACCATAGCGTCAAGCAAGTCAGAATCGTCTGGATAGACCACATTGACCATGTAAAGTCCGTGAGGCGGAGCCGTGGGACCTGCCAAACGCCGATCGGCGCTTTCGATAATCTCTTTCATTCTCTTTGGATCCTCAAACCCCTTATGACATTCTCCAAAAAGACAAAGCGTCCCAACAATCGCACGCACCATATTGTACAGAAATCCATCTGCCTCGACTTCAAAAACAATCAGTTCAGGGGAAGGAGGCAAGCGAGAACTCTCTGCCGAAAATCCCGTTTCGACCGAGGCGTGAGCGCATTCCCATTGACGAAGTTTCGGAAACCGAAACGCTTCGTCGGGGGTCGTCCGTTCGACTTTTATGTCAAAAATCGTACGAACTGTCGATTTTCTGGGCGATCCTTGAGTCTGAAACGTTTTCATGTCGTGGGAGCCAAGAAGAAAACTTGCGGCTTCTTTCATGACGTCCACGTCCACCTTCTGTATGAGATTCCAAACGTTTCTCCTGAAAAAAGGAAAGGCCGGACGAGAATCGCTGGCGAGATATCTGTATCTTTTTCGGATAACGTCATGAATTGGATGGAAACTGAGAGGCGCGTACGACGCGCGCCAAATCCGGACGTCATGCGGGAGAAAGGCGTTAATAGCGCGAACGAGCGTTTCAGGGGGCAACTCCGATTCCGTGTTAAACGCGGCAACTTGATAGAGCGCGTGAACGCCCGCGTCGGTTCTTCCGCTACCGAGGACCTCTGTCTCATGCCCAACAACACGGAAGACAGCCTTCTCAAGCTCGCCTTGAATCGTCTTGACCTTGGGCTGTCTGGGTTGAATCTGCCAGCCCGAATAATTGGACCCGTCGTAGCAGAGTTCTATTTTTACGCGTCTCATCAAGACGTCCTGCAAATAATGGGGCTAAAAACGGAAAAACGAACGCCGAACACGAGGTCCAACGTTCGTATCAATCCTTCGTTCACGTAAAAAACAAGAAAAACTTGCGCAGCCGCTTCGAATCATTCGGCAGATTTACCGCCAAACTTTTCATGACACGTTGAATTACAGGTTTCTTCCACGGCCTTGTACGCGGCTTTCATCTCGTCAAAGGACCCCTTTCCTGAAGCGACGGCGTTTGCCTGTTCGTTGAATTCAAGAGTGGCAGAAGCGAGCCTGTCACAATATTCCCGCCACAGTTTCTCTTCGTCAGGAGCCTGAGTCTCATCAACGTTCTCACGACACCCAAGCGCAACGCAAAACATGATGGTCGACTTGTCAACGACCTTTTTGGAGTTGCCGGCGCGCAGGAAAGTCTTCTCGTTTCGGCTCAGCCTCTTAATCTCCGTTGAAAACGCAGGAATAGCGTTTTTCATCAGCGGCTTGAGAAGAGCAACCTTCTTCCATTTGAACGAAACGGAGTCGCCAGTCTCTGCTTTCGCGGAACCAAGAGCCTTGTATGCCGCCTTAACTTCATCTGCTGATTCTGCGGAGGAAAGAGCCTGAGCGACCTTAATAAGCGAAGGCGCAGACGCCTTTCTCTTCGATTCGACGTCTGAAGCGCCAAGGACCAGCGCGACGACCGCAAGAGAATTAGCCTCCCGGCGAACGCCGATGCAACCGTCTCCAAAATCGGGGATCATTTCAAGATCCTCGACGTCACGGTCAAGAAGCTCAACGAGAGAGTCAATCGCGCTTTCGAGGTTTTCCGCTGACGGAACACGTGGTTCAAACTCAGCCGAGTAACTTCCGTTCAGCCCCGAAAAAAAAAAGAAGGGACCGGAAGAAGGCTTGGTCATCGACAACGCTTTAGCGGCTTTGTCAGCTTGAGCCTTATCGGCGGCGGCCTTATCCAGAGCCGATTTCGCGGCGTCAGCATTATCCTTTGCTGATTTCGCGGCGCTTTCCGCTGCCGTTGCGTCCTCCAACGCCTTATCGGCTATCGCTTTCGACGCTGCTGCGGCGTCAGCGGCTGCCTTTGCGACGTCGGCGGCGGCTTTAGCGGCGGCGTCTGCCTCCTTAAGGGAATCAGAAAAAGTCGCGACGGACGCAACCGCCTTTTCTGATTCGGTCTTAGCTAAAGCCGCGGCAGCCGCAGCGTCTGCAACCGCCTTGTCAGCGACGGTCTTCGCCCTTGCGGAAGCCTCTGCTTTTTCAGACGCAGAAGCAAGAGCGGATTCCGCTCCCGCCTTTACCGCAGAGCTGTCTTCAGCTCTTTTCAAAGCGGCAGAAGCGGCGGCGGTCGCCGTATCGTTGACCTTTCTGGCGGCGTCAAGCGCGGCGTTCTTTTCCACAAGGATCGCCTCGGCCGCAGCCTTTTCATCTTCGGCGGCTTTCTTGGCCTCGTTAGCGGCGTTCAAAGCGTTCAACGCGTCCTGAGCAACCTTTTCAGCTTCCGTCTTTTCGTCCCCTTCTTTCCCCTCAACGGCAGAGGCGGCGGCGTCGGCGGCAGTCTTGGCGGCGTCAGCGACTTCGGTGGCGGCTGATAATTTTTCCGAAACTGACGCCACAGTCTTTTCGGCGTCTACCTTGGCGGTGGACGCAGCGTCAAACGCCTTCTTAGCCTCAGCCGCGGCGTTAGCGGCGACGGAACTGGCGTCAGACGAATTCTTCGCTTCAGTAATCGCAGACTCCAAAGCTTTCGTAGCGGCTTCTCTGGCGGCAACGTCGGCGGCGGCGGTCTCTGCAGCGGCAGAAGCGTTCTTTTTCGCGCCGTCGACTGCGGCGTTCGCTGCGGCAAGTTTCTCCGCCGCAGCGCCAGCCGCATTTTGCGCCGAGGTCAACGCTCCGGCGGCGTCCTTCGCCTTGGAAGCGGCAGATTCAGAAGCTGTGGCTGCCTCAGACGCCTTTACCGACGCCGTCTCATAGGCGCTGGTCGCTTTGTCCGATTCAGTTCTCAAACCGGAAGCGACGGAAGCGGCCTTGTTATAAGCGTCCGCCGCGTCCTTCGCAGCTACGGAGGCCTTTTCCAACGCCGCGGCGGCGGCAACCGCTGCCTTATCTGCATCAGCCTTCTTCTTGGCGAATTCGGCGAAATTAAAGTCAGGTCTGCCAGAAGCCCCGGAAGTGTTTGCGGCGCCAAAATTCAAAGCGGCGGGCGCGTCGCCGGTCGTAGCGGCCGCCGCTGAATTAAAATGGAACGCCTGAGGGGCGTCGCCTGTTCCCGCAGCGGCGTTGAAGTTGAACGTCGCAGGAGCGTCGCCCGTGCCTGCGGCGGCGTTGAAGTTGAACGTCGCAGGAGCGTCGCCCGTGCCTGCGGCGGCGCTAAAGTTGAACGACGCGGGGGCGTCGCCCGTGCCTGCGGCGGCGTTAAAGTTGAACGACACAGGGGCGTCGCCCGTACCTGCGGCGGCGTTAAAGTTGAAGGTCGCGGGGGCGGCGCCTTGCGAGGCCAAAAATTCTTCCCAGGAAGCGTCATCATCAGCAGCGCTTCCCGCACCAGATTCAACGTCTTCAATAACAACGTCCTGAGGCTGATAACAACCAACGAGAGTCGCGCAGCTAATCAAACAGACGAAGGCGCCGTATTTCATAGAACGCCAAAGATCAACACGTCTTTTCATTTCTACATATTCCTGTAATATCACGAAGAACGCACTCCGCGGAGAGCGTCGAATCTGGAACGGTTTCTCATTTAATATTTTCGAACGAGATCAACGAGTCC
>CACYBR010000054.1 GCA_902772705.1 uncultured Planctomycetota bacterium | reverse complement strand
TCAGCGGTCCAGCAAACCACAGGACCAGCACGGAAGAAACCAGCAGAAGACAGAAAACGAGAGCGTAGATCAACAACTTCGTCGTCAGCGATTTTCCAGAGGTTCGGCGTGTTTTCGGAACGTCGACCTTGAGAACGACGTCGCGACCATAATTGAGCTTTTTACGACCCGACGCGCCGTTGGGAACGGAGACTTCCTGCGGTTGAAGCGCGTAGCCCTCGCCACGCGGCTCCGGAATTTCGGCGACGTTGGGAACGCCAATCGACGCGGCGCCGGAAAGCGCGGAGGGACGCGCGCCGGGAAGCTTGCCCGATGCAGGGCGCTGGAGCGGATCCGAAGAAGCGACGCCCGTCGCCTCCGCGACAAGCCGTAGCGCCTGAGGGGTCGTCGCGAGCGAGTCGGGCGACGGCAGAAGCGAAGGATTGGCGAGATTGATCGTAAGCGCGCCCGGCGCCGAACGAAGCGCGAGCTCCTCGGGAGAGCCCTGCATCGCCGCCTTCCACTGGCATACGACGCCGGGGGGCGTCTTCATGTAGTAGGTGGAAAAGGTGGCGTTCCAGCGTTCTGAGGGCGGCAACAGCGCGATCGCCTCCTGAAAGAGGCGCAGAACGTTCTGATCCGGTCGCACGACGAGGGTTACGGGTCGGCGCGTCGCTACGGTCGACGCCAGGACGCCAGCCCATGCGGCGGAGCCCGTCGCGCGGCGCCATTCGTCGCATCCACGCGGAATCATGACGACGTTCGGAAGCGCCGCCGGCGTCTCGAAATATCGTGGAGCGTCCGCGGGGGTCCAACGCTCGACAAAGAGCCCCGGCTGAGAAAAGAGCGCGGCGGGTCCCGGCGCGACCAGTTCGTTCGCCGCGACTTCGAAGAAGCTCGCGATCATGTTAGTGCGACCGGAGTAATCGAGCCCTGCGTCGGCGACGCGCGCCAGAACGCGCAGTCGGCCCGTTGGCGTGTCAAAGAGAATGTGCGAGCATGAGACAGGATTGCGCAGCGCGCTCTGAGGGTCGGAGTAAACGCGACGGTATCCGGAGAGCGCCTCGAGCGCCGCCGCCGTCTGTTCCTTCATTCCGCGCGTACAGGCGACGACGCAGAAGCCGAAGGCGCCGGGCTTGAGTCCCTTCGGCGAGGACGTATAGACAAGTTGGTAGGCCATCGCGTTCCTCTAATCCTTTGCTGACTTCACTGACAAATCGTTGTATTCAACCGCGTTATCCGACGTTCGCTAATCCCCGTCTTTGACAAAGGACACGTTCCCTTCGTCGTCCTCTGTTCGCGCGCGGCCAACGCGGACCAAATCGCTCGCAAGCCATGAGAGCGCGTAAAGCATCGGCACGGTCGTCCAGATCGGCCTCATATCCTCGACGCGGAACCCTTCGGCGTGCGTCTCGGGATCGACGCTCGGCCCGATTCCAGTCGCGCTCACCGGCACGTAAAGGGCGTTTGCCGCAAAGCTCTCGACGGACGAGACAAACTCCGGCGTAAGTTGAAGGAGGAGCTCGCGCGTCTCGGCGCTCGCTTCCTCGATCTTCTCACGGCGCAGACCGTAGACGTCGCCCGTTCCGACGCGCGCAAACGGCTCCTTCGCCAGAATATTAACGAGGTTCGGCGAAAGCCGCGACCAGGCGTCCGCCTTCGAAACGATCACGATGAGAAGATCCTCGAACCGTTCGTTCGTCGTCATATGGCGCAACGAACGGATTCGGCGCGCCGTTTCTGAAAAAACCGTCTCCTGACGCGTCGCCGCCTCGCCGCCGACGCTCGACGAAACGCCGCCCCTCTCAACGCCGCCGGACCGCGCCAACTTGCGGCGGAACCGCGCGTCCTGCGTCGGGTCAAACAGGAAGAAAACGCATTTGCTCTTCGCAAGGTGCCGCGTCACGGGACTCGACGCGTCGTCGTTTGACGGAAGATAGCTTTCCCCCGCGTTGTCGTACAGACAGATCATGCGCGAATAACTGTCGTCCGCTTCGTCGTCGGGCTGGCGCGCGGCTCGCGACGCCAGAAAAACGAACGGTTGCGGCAACACGACCGTCTGTTCGCCGATCTGGATGACGTCGTAAAGATCGCCCTGGACCTGCGTCTTCTCGATGCGCACGAGTCCGGAGCCTTCGTTGAGAAACTGCAACGACTCGTATTCCTGAAGACGATGGTTCATCGCGGGATCCGCGTCCGTGAAGTTCACCTTAAACTTTGAAGGAAGCTTGCGACGCAGCGACCACGTCGAGGACGCGAGATAATACGACTTGCCGCACGCCGGCGCGCCGACAATCGACATGAAAATCGGAGGGGAATCGAGCGCCGGCGCCGGTATCTTGAGACGGCACCGAGGACACGCCATATCGCGACAGGGCGTTCCCTTGGAGTCCAGCGGCGCCCCATACTGATCGTATTCCGTGGGGAGAAAACGCATCCGCGCGTTTTCGCCAAGTCTCTCGTCGCCGAGCAGAGAACTGTCTTCGGAGATCCACAGGACGTTCTCGGGGGAAAAAGCCGTCCAGCAGTGCGGGCACACGACCTCTTTAAGAAGTCGGCGGCGGGTCGTCGGATACTTCGCCATAACTCAAAAACGCTCCTGTCAATGTTTAGAACACAAAATAAAGGGTCTTGCCCGTCACGCCGGCGGCGACGATCGGCTCGTCGACGCGTCCTCCGCTCTTCTGAGCGAGCGACAGCGCCTGATTGAGGAGTTCTTTATAGAGCTCCGCGTCTTTGCCTTTACCGTCGGACCCGACCTTGTCATAACCGTGTTCGCGAATGTCGGAAACGATCTGACAGGACTTTTCAAGCGCCTTCTTGAACTTCTTTCGGTCAAAGTCTTTCTTCGCGCTCTCAAGCTCGTCCTGTTTTTTCTGGAGATCGGTCTTTTTGGAGAAGAAGGACCACTTCTCCTTTTTCTCCTGCTTCTCCTGTTCCTTCGGAGTCTCCTGAGGCTCGACGACGGGCGGCGGAGGAGGCGGCGGCGGAGACGACGGCGCTCCTGCCCCTGCGTCGGGATTGTCGCTCGGGGGATCCGCCGAGGGCTTCCTTCTGTCTCGATCGGCGTCGTTGGCGTTCTTTCCGGGATTTTTATCGACTCCGGCGACGACGGAATCCCGAAACGCCGTAACGTTGGGATCGTTTTCGGCCGCCTGCGGAAGCACGACGCGCGCGCGCTGGCCCTTGCCCCAGTTGATCGCGCGCGCCGGAACTGGCGCGGCCAGGACGACGGCGCAGAGGACGGCAAGCGCGAGCGCGGCGCTGCGACGCGGTTTCATGCTCAACATACTCTGATTCTCCTGAGGTTGGTTCTCAATTATGGGTTACGTTCGTCAGACTCCGCCGCTATTCGCATGACGTTTCGACGATTCGCGTCATTGCGTCTGGGCGTCGGAGCCGCCGCGGTCGGCGACAAGACCGCCCTTCTCGCCTATGATGGGACGAATGCGGAAGGTTCGATCCTTGAGGAAATCGCGCACGATGGAATATTCCTCGTAAGAATCGCTCGCGACGACGATCGCAACCGTATAAAGGCTCGGATCAAACCGCGAAAACGCCGCGTCAAGGCGATTCGAAACGCCCGGACTCGTCAAGTCGATTCCGCGCCACGGCAACGGCTCGGTGCGCGCCGACAAGGAGTCTTCCTCGACCACGTGGAAATCCGCGGCGTTGAACGTTTTAACGCGTCCGTCGTAATTATGCCAGAAGTAAAGCCTGCCATATTTGAGGATCACGCCAATCTCCGTGCGAAAGCCGTAGCCGGAACGCATCTGAGGCGGCGAAGACTTGCGCGTGGCGAGCTTACGCGCGGACTCCGCGTCCTCATGCGCGGCGTCGAGTTTCTTCTGCGCCTCTCTGAGTTCCGTCGTCGCCGTCTTATACTCCACGTCAAGCTCGAGCCTCTCTCGCTCCAGCTCCGCAATGCGCCGCGACTTCGACGCGTTCTCCTCCGACGACTCGTTCAGCTCGTCAAGAACGTCGAGCGTCTCATGCTGGAACTGCGACGCCTCTTTCGATCCGAGCTGCTCGACGACGCTGCGCGCATGTTCCACGCGTTCGGAAACGGATTCCCATTGTCGCTGAAGCTCCTCAAGCTTGATCTCAAGCTCCTGAAGCTCTACGACGCTCGCGCGCTCTTCCGTCACGACGTCTTCGTAAACTCGCTCCGTCGTCGTGCGTAACGATACGACGACAAAGAGCATGATGAAGATGAAACCGCCGAACATGTTGCAGATCGTGTCAAGGAAAAGCTCAAGGCTATCCTGCGTTTCTCGAAGACGGCTCATGGGCGCTCCTTTCCCTGACTCGGCAGAAAGAGGAGTTCGCGCGTCTCGCCTATCAGGTCGACCCCGTAGCGATACCCTTCGTTCTCAAGCTCCGCAACCGCAAATCCATAGTTCTTTGCGCCGCTCGGACGCACAATGAGCACGAAATACTCGCTGCCCGACGGGCGCGTCGACGCCCATTTCGCAAATTCAAACGCCGTCGAAAACGTGAACGTCTCCGATTCGCCGCCCGACCCGTGCGCGACGAGCTTGTTACCCGCGACCTCGACGTACCAGGGCTTCTCGCGCACAGAATCGGAAAAGGCGTAGACCGCGCTGTCCTGAGAGATCGTTTCCGCTTGCGTCTCCTGCGCTTCGCGAAGCTTTTCGTCGATTTTTCGCCTGATCTCGTCGATCTGCTTCTCAAGCTCGGAAAAGCTCTGCTGTTCGCGCTCGAGTTCTTCGAGCCGTCGGTCCAGCGCGCGAGACTCCTCCCGCGACGCCTCAAGGCGACGCTTCGCGTTCGCGAGCTGCGTTTTGACCTCCGAAACGGAAAGACCGATCCCGGCAGTCTCGACGTTCGCCGCCTCTTCCACCTGCGCGTTGAGCTCGGCGAGGTCGGCGGTGAGCTTCTCGACCATCGCGCGGACCTCGTCTACCTTCGATTTCGCCACCGTGCTCGACTCCGCCTCCGTCACGACGCGCTGCGTCAGCGCCAGCGCCAGCATCAGCGTCACGAGCACGACGACCCCGCACACCGACGTGATCGCGTCCTGAAACGCGAAGAGCGTGATCGGCGACGCGCTCTTCTTACGACTCATTAGACGCTCCTTCGACGAGCGGTTCCACGCGCTCGCGAACGCGGAACTTCGTGACGATATTGACCGTGCAGAACTCGGAACATTCGTCCAGAAGCTCCTCCTCCGCTTTATGGACAAACGTCGAGAAGAGCTGAAGCGCCAGCGCGACCGCGAGCGCGACGAACGTCGTGTCGAACGCCGTCGAAAGGCCGCTCGTTACGTCTTTGAGCGCCGGCGTAATCTCCGAAACGTCGCTCGACGCGGTAAGAACGCCTGTGAAATGACCGATCGCGTCCGAAAGCCCCATAACCGTCCCGATGAATCCGAGAATCGGAATCGCCCAGAGGAAGCCGTTCACAAGCGCGTAAGACGTCTGCGACACGTTCTCGTCCTGCTCCGCCTGCGTCCGGAAAATCGCGTCCACGTCGGATACCTGACCGAAGTTCCGGATATTCGCGAGCGTCTGAACGACCCGGCGGTAGACGAGGAAATCCTTCGGAGATTCCGCCCGCTTACTGATCGTGTTGGCGACCTCGTCGACCGTGTCGACCGTAAGCGTAAAGTCAGGTTCGTCCGGTAGAATCGGGTAATTCAGCGGCTCGCGCTGCAGCCGAATCTTACGCGTCTTGATAAAGAGAATGAAGAACGACCAGAACCCGAGAAAGACGACCGCGTATGGCGTCCACCCGCGATCGGTGAATATACTCTTGACGTATATCTCCGGCGTAAAGAGCAGAATAACGTAAAACGCGACGGAAAACACGAGCGCGAGGAGGCAGGAACACACCGATCCCACCTTCGTATAGCGCCCGCCGTCGAATCCCAGACGTCTCTCAAAGTCGTTGCGCCGCCACGACAGCTTGCGTTCTTCCAGTTTATCGCTCTTCATTGGTCAACACTTTCTATGTAAAAACAACGTAACGTCTCCGCTAACATTCCCCCATTCGTACGTTCTACATTATATATAGACAGGTCGCGCAGGACAACGAACGACGTCGCAATCGTCGTCCTACGGTGCGAATTATAATGTTTTAACCGTAACCTGCAATAAGATCGGCACGAATGGCAAATACTATTTTTCTGTAACGTTTCCTTCGCTCGTGTCGCACTCGTTGCGACTGCCCGGCGAAATCACCCAGTCTTTCGTGTTCTCCGAAAAGAACGAGTTCGACGCGACGACCCCGCCGCCCCCTTCCGCCTGGAAACCCGCGACATTCCCAACAAAACGGCTCTTGTCAACCTTGACCTTCCCGGAACTCAGCGACGAAAGACCGTAGCGGTTCCCCGCGAGGAACTGACAATATTCGACGGTCGCCTGACCGGATTGGCCGACGCTCAAGCCCTGACTGCTATGCTTCTGGAACGTGCATTTCCAGAACGACGCGCTCGACGCGGCCCCTTCTATCGCAACGCCGGTCGTTTCGGGCGCGTCGCCGCCGTCGAACTCGCAGTTTTTAAAGACCGCCTTAGAACCGTCGGTGACGAAAACCGCCGGCTTTCTCGCGCCGGTCGCGCTCGACGTTGACAACGAAAACTTTATCCCTTTAAACGCGGCAAGCTCGCACAACTCGACTCGCAACGTTTCGTCAGGCTCGATTACGATCGTCGCGTCCTCGGGGTTGCCCGTCTCGCCTATGATCGCGACCGCATGGTCGATACAGACGTCGGCGCTCTCCCCTCGCGCGACTTTCTTACTCCACAGGCGAATCGGCTTGTCTCCCGTGGCGCGGATGAGAATGACGCCCCCGTTGTCGGTTTTGGCGAGCGCCTCGCTCAGAGATTCCGCGTCGTCCGGAATCGTAACCGTCGGCGTCTTCTTCTCCCAGCGTTCCTCGACGTCGACCGACTCCGCAAGCGTTTCCTCCCAGGTCTT
>CACYBR010000053.1 GCA_902772705.1 uncultured Planctomycetota bacterium | reverse complement strand
GCGTTTCGCGACGTCTCCGACCTTTAACCATTGAAAGGCTGACAATGAAGTTTCACGCAATCATGTCTCTTGTCGCGGCGGCGGTCGTTTCCGCAGGCGCGCTGAGCGCGTTCGCGCAGGACGCTCCGAAGCAGGCGCTTCGCGAGGTTCCCTTCACGGAAGTTACGCTCGACGATAATTTCTGGGCGCCGCGCATCGAGGCGAACCGCGTCGTCTCCGTTCCGCACAATATCAAATGGTGCGAGACGGAAACAGGGCGCATCAATAACTTTAAGATCGCCGGCGGGCTTGAAAAAGGCGATTTCTCCGGCATTTACTTCGACGACTCCGACGTCTACAAGATCGTCGAGGGCTTCGCGTATTCCCTCGCGGCGCATCCTGATCCGGCGCTTCAGAAGAAGGCCGACGAATGGATCGACTACTTCGGCAAGGCGCAGCAGCCGGACGGCTATCTCATGACCTATTTCATCATCGGTCATCAGAACGAGCGGTGGTCGAACCTCGCCTCTATGCACGAACTGTACTGCGCGGGCCATATGGCGGAAGCGGCGGTCGCGTATCAGCGCGCGACGGGCGACGACCGGTTCGTTAAGATCAACCGCAAGCTCCTCGATCTGATCTGCAAGCGCTACGGACCGAACGAAGGTCAGCTCAAGAATGTCGCGGGGCACGAGGAGATCGAACTCGCGCTCGTGAAGATGTATCAGCTCACCGGCGATCGCAAATACCTCGAGGAAGCGAAGTTCTTCATCGACACGCGCGGAGTCGCGGAAGGTCGTGAAAAGGGTCTCTTCGGGGAATACTGCCAGGATCTCATCCCGGTGCGTGAGCAGTCGGAGATCGTCGGTCACGCGGTCCGCGCTATGTACCTTTACTGCGGCGCGACCGACGTTGCGGGGTACTATAAGGACGACGCGCTTATGGCGGCGATGCGTCGTATCTTCACGAACCTCACGCGCAACAAGATGTATATCACGGGCGGAATCGGCTCCTCTCGTAGCAACGAAGGGTTCGAAGAGAACTTCAAGCTTCCCAACGGCGACGCGTACTGCGAGACATGCGCCGCGATCGGAATGGTCTTCTGGTCGCACCGCATGAACCTTGCAACGGGGGAGGCGACGTTCGCAGACTATATGGAACGCGCCGCGTACAACGGCTTTATGTCCGGTTACAGTCTCAACGGCGACAAGTACTTCTACGTCAACCCGCTCGAATCGCGCGGGACGCACCACCGCGAGCCGTTCTTTGGCTGCGCGTGCTGTCCTTCGAACGTGATCCGCGCGCTTCCGTCGATTCCCGGCTACGTCTACGCGACCGCCGAATCGAGCGACAATGGCGAGGACACGATCGTCGTCAATATGTACGCGACTGGCAAGAGCACGATTGAGCTCGCCGACAAGTTCGTCGACGTCGAGCAGTCGACGCGGTATCCTTACGACGGAATCGTCTTCATTCGCACAACGGTCCGCATGAAGGACGAGAACGCGAAGGCGACGCCCTTCATTCTCAAGACGCGCGTTCCCGAATGGTCCGGACTCAAGGGGGACGACAAGGGATATCAGACGCGCACGATCGATCCATCAAAGGACGCGACGAGCGTGATCGCGCTTGATTTTCCGTGCGACGTCGTGCGCATGATCGCCAATCCGAAGGTTCAGGCCGACAATGGTCGCGTCGCGCTCCAGCACGGTCCGCTCGTCTACTGCTTCGAGCAGACGGACAACCCGGACGTTCGCGTCGACCGCATTATTCTTGCGAAAGATCCCGAGTTCAAGGTTGAGACGCGCAAGAACTTCATTCAGGACGGAACGACGAACGACGCGACTCGGAACGCGGCGTCGCGCACCGTCGACGTTATCACGTGCAAGGACTATCAGGGGCGTAAGCTCGTCGCCGTTCCGTACTGCGTGTGGGACAACCGCGCGGCGGGCCGCATGAGCGTCTGGGTCCGTCAGGCGGGTCTCGATTCAGGCGAGGACGGCGCTATCGCCAAGCTCGACTGGACCGACGCGGACGGCGCGCCGATTCTGTATCGTCCTCTCGACGCGTCGCTGCTTAGCGACGAGGCGCCGACGATCGCGAACGCCGAGACGGAGTTCAGCGCGTCGAACGAGACGGATCGACTTTCGACGCTCGACGCGGAGAATCAGTCGGCGAAGCCCGCGAATTCGGGCGACCAGAACTCTCCGCGCGCAACCTGGTGGTCTCACAAGGGCACGACCGAATGGTTCCAGTACGATTATCTCAAGCCGAAGAAGGTCTCCAGCGCGACCGTGTATTGGTTCGACGACCGCGGAATCGGCGGAGGGTGCCGCGTTCCCGCCTCCTGGAAGCTCCAGTACTTTGACGACGCCGCGAAGAAATGGGTCGACGTCAAGACGAACGACGCGTACGGAGTCGACATGGACAAGGATATCGTCGTGAATTTCGAAGAGGTCACGACGTCGAAAGTCCGTCTCGAAGCGAAGCTTCAGGAGAATTACTCCGGCGGAATTCTTCGCTGGGTCGTCAAATGACGTCCGCCGGGCGATAAATCGCTCTTAACCCAAGGCCGCGCCTGCGCTAAGCGCGTTGGGCGCGGTCCTTTCGTACCGTGGAACGCGCGACGACTCCGTTGGACGCGTCGCGAACCTCCGTCGTTGAATTGCTTCTTTTCCGGTCTCCCTATGAAAATCAGACATGGCAAAGTCTTTAGAGTCGTCGCCAGCGCCGCGCTCTTTTTCTTTTACTGGTATTTCTGGGGCGGACGATACGGTCAGTTCTTTCGCGCAGCGCAGGACAGCGGACTTTTCCTTTTCGATTGCGCGTATCTGAGCGC
>CACYBR010000052.1 GCA_902772705.1 uncultured Planctomycetota bacterium | reverse complement strand
TCCTGCGCCAGCCGAACCCGCTCCCGCGCCAGCCGAACCTGCTCCCGCGCCAGCCGAGCCTGCTCCCGCGCCAGCCGAACCTGCTCCCGCGCCAGCCGAGCCTGCTCCCGCGCCAGCCGAACCTGCTCCTGCGCCAGCCGAGCCCGCTCCCGCGCCAGCCGAACCTGCTCCCGCGCCTTCTGACGCCGCGCAAGTCGCCGCTCAAGTCGACGCAGAAAAAGCCGCGGCTGCAAACGGCCCCCAGCCTTTCACGAACGGCGGCGCCTACATGGCGGTCATTCCAATCCACCGCATGTCCACGTCTTCCGCCAATTCGTTCCTGATCAACATGGTTCCGGGGCTGGACGTGCTCCCTGACTACACGTCTTCTTCGCTGATCGTGTACGGTTCCAAATCTGCGGTCGACTCCGCGATCGAACTCGCCCACCAGCTGGAAAGCCAGCTCGACGTCATTGTCGAGATCGTCGAAGTCAAGAAGGAACTCCCCGCCGAGGTCGTCTCCGCGCTCCCGCGAATTGAACCCCGGGTCGTCGCGTCCTACGACAAGGCCAATTCACGGCTGTATCTTTCCGGCAAACCCGACGACGTCGCGCGACTCAAGAAGTACGTCGAACAAATCGAGGCTTCGACGACCGACGAAAAAGACATGGCGTACTATCTTGACGTGGAGCGCGAGCTGCCCGGCGAGATTCAGGACTATATCCGTCGCGCCGTGCCCGGCGTTGAGCTTACGTACAATCGCGACGCTCGTCGTTTTACCATCATCGGTACGGAAACGGAACAACTCGCGACCGTTAAGCTCATCAACGACGCGATCATCAATCTCCCGCCAGAAGACGAAACGCGTTATTACAAGTTTGACGATCAGGTCTCCGACCGCATGATCGAGCTCCTCAACGAGCGCGTCAAGAATGTTTCGCGTATCGAACGCGACGAGAAACGCTCCGGAATGTTGCGCGTTACCGCCAAGCCGTTCCAGCACGAGGAAATCGCCAAAGCGATCGAAGCCATTAAGGGCGAATACCCGCTCGAAGACGAGAATACCTTTGTCTCCTATCAAACGACAAAAGAGATTCGCGACCGTTTCGAACAGGTCAAAGAAGATTTCCAGCGTCAGCATGGTCCCATCAAGATCCTGAAGGACGACTCGGACAACACGTTCGCCGTCTGGGCTCTTCCGGCGCAGCATACGGCGCTCAAGAAGCTCCTTGACGACCTCGCCAATATCGAGTCGGGAGCGAAGCAGACGGCGGCGCTCTACAAGCCTAAGCACGTCGACGCGGCGACGCTCGTGGCTATTCTCAAGGATATCCAGCCGGATCTGACCGTCACGAACGACGTCCTCAACGAACGGCTCATACTCCGCGGAACCCCTGAAGACATTGAAGAAGCCAAGACGACCCTCGCCGCGGTCGACACGCTCGACGACGACGGCGTCACGCGCGTCTTCAAGTCGTACCCGATCCGCGGTTTCTATGGCTCCGACGGCGTTGGCAACAGCTATACCCCGACGTATTATGTCCGCGATATCAGCAAGCTCGTTCCCGCCGCGCGCGTAACCTACGACTACTACAACCAGCAGCTCGTCGTCTGGGGTACGGAAGAAGAGCACGCGATCGTCGCAAAGGTCGTCGAAGACCTCGCGAAAAACACCGGGATCGACAAGCGCGTCATGCGCTGGCAAATTCGCCGAGGAAACTACTCCACGCTCTCTTCGCAAATCGCCGCGGTTTATCCGGGAACCGTCCCGACCTACGACTCCGTGTCGCAGTCGCTCATAATCCGCGCGACGAACAGCGTCAATCTTGACGCCGTAAGAGAATTGCTGGAAATGCTCGATCCTGAGGAAGTCTCCGATTTCGATCCAACCCTGCAATATTACGACGCAGGCGCGGAGCCGTCGACCTCGCTGGTCGCCGCCGTCAAGGCGCTCGTTCCGAACGCGTCTCTGGTTCAGATCGACGCCAAGACGAAGCAGCTCCTCGTCATCGCGAAGCCTGCCGAACATAAAATTGTCGCGGAAAATATCGCGAATCTTGCCAAAACTTACGGCTCCTCCGATCTGCGCATGATTCCCTATCCCGTCTACAGCATGAAGGTCGCCGATCTCGTGGCCTCGATGACGGAAGCCTATCCTTCGGCCACCTTCTCCGCCGACACGCGCGGAAGCCGCATTCTTGCGCGCGCGACTCTCGAGGATCATGTCAAAATCTCCGAAGAAATCGCGAGACTTAACGAGGAGTCTGGAACCGACGACGGCGAACGGCTCGCGCCCGGTCCGCGCGTTGTGGTCTATGAAGTCGATTCTCCCATGATCGCAACTCAGATTCGCGGCGTCGTCACGAGTCTTTTTCCGGAAGCCGAGGTCTTCGGCGGCTCGCAGAGTTACTCGTACTACGGCGTGAACGGTCAGAAACCCAAAGTTACGATTCTGGCCAATTCTCGTGAACAGGATATGATCGCCTCGATTGTCAAGTCCTTCGGCGACAATTCAGAAAACGAACTGGAGTTCGCTATTTATCCCTATGGCGCCGTCGACGAGCAGACGGTCGAGGCCATCGTCGGCAATCTCGTTCCTGACGCAATCGCGATCGAAGTCAACAATAATCTTATGGCGCGTACGCCTACCGCGCGATATCAGCAGCGTCAGCAGCTTTTACAGCAGCGTCAGCAGGCGCGGATGAGCAGAGGAACCATGGGCCAATCGTCCTCGTTCCCGTTCTACCGGGTCGACTCAGTCTCCAAAACGGTCGCCGTCTTCGCGACGGAGGAGCAGCATGAACAGGTCCGAAACGCCATCGAAAAGCTCGCAACCGTCTCGGAAGAGGAAACAAAAACCGTTACGAAGGTCTTCAGACTCGGCGCGGCTATTGGTTACCAAGTCTCCGAAGGGCTGCGCTTGATCGCTCCCTCGTGTTCGTGCGTTCCGACCAGCAGCTTCGAAATCATCGCAACTGGTCCTGAATCCGAAATTGCCAAAATTGAAGAAATGCTCGCGGCGATCGATCGGGAGGAGTACTCGAAAAATTCCAATCCGATGGTTCTGCTGACGCTTCCGCCTGACACGAAGTACAACCGCGACCGCATGGTCAATATCATCAACGCAAACTTCTCAACGAACGGAGTCTCCGCATATCCCGGCGCCGTCTCCGATCAGATCATCGTCTGGGCGCCCGCGACGATGCAGGACGTCGTTCAGAAGTTCTTCGACACGATCGTCGCCACGCCTGCGGATCAGGTTTTCAAAGCCTATCCGATCCGAAAAGCCGACCTCTCGCTCGCGGTTGCGTTCCTCTCGAAGGTTTGTCCCAACCTCGAAATCTCCGCCGATCCCACGCGACGCGCCGTAATTGTTTTCGGCAGTCCCGATCAGCAGGCGATTTGCGAAAAAGCTATTGAAGAATTCGATCAGGCTCAGATTCCCGGTGGCGAAAACGTCGTCGCAACCTACGACTGGAGCGACTTGAGCACGTTCTACGCCGTCCTCTACGAGATTTCCGGAAACTTTCCTTCCGCCGTCGTCGTGCCCGTCTCGAACGTTCAGTACGTCGTAACCGCCACTCAGGAAACTCAGGACAAAATCGCCGATTACCTCAAACGGCGCGCCGCCGCTCACGCCGACTATACCTTCGTCATGAAGGCGTACTACCTTCAACGCGTCAATATGACGCGGGTCGTACAGTTGGCCCAGCAGGTCCTCCCTCGCTGCGGAATCTATCCCGGAAAAGGCGCTAACGAAATCTTCGTGATCGCTATCAACGAAGATCATCTTCGGTTCCAGCGTCTGCTTGCCACGATGGAGTCCGTGCCCGAGGGCGAGGAAGAAAACGGACTTATGCCCAAAATTTATAAAGTCTCCGCTTATTCCGCGCCCACTGCCATCAGCATTCTCCAGCCGCAACTCCCTGGCGTAACGATGTATCCGATTACGAGCGAACGCATCATCGTCTGGGGCGGTCAGGCCGACCAGGAGTACGTCGAGAAAGCGCTGGGCGTCTTTGCGGAAGCTTTTCCTGAAGCTGTCCTGCGACGCTATCCGCTCCTGCACCTGCGCATCAGCGACGTGCTCGCTTTTTGCCAGTACCGATACGCTGGTCAGGCGACGTTTTACACGACTTCTTCCGGCGACCTGATGTGTCAGGGCCCCGAAGCTGTTCAGGAAGAAGTCGCGCAAATGCTCGCGTCTCTCGACGTTGAAACGTCTGATGATTCGCGCTATTCGCCGGTCGCGTACGATCTCAGCGACATTCCCGCCGTCTCGCAACCCTCTGTTGTCGCCAATATTCAGCGTGTTGAGCCCGAAGCTCTCATTCTGCCGTCGGCGACGCCGGGTTTCATCGTAATCTACGCAAGACCCGCTCATCAGAAAAAGATTGGAGAGCTTATCGCCGAACTTATCAAAGAACGCGACGCCGGCCAACAGAAGATTGTCGCTTACAACGTCAAGCGCATGACCTACGCTCAGCTCTCGCAGTTGTTGTTGCCGCTCTACCCCAACATCAAACTCGGACTCGGAACGACGAGCGATCAGGTCGTCATCCTCGCGAAGCCGGCGGAACACGAAAAGATCGCCGAACTCGTCGAGCAGATCAATCATAGTCCCGACGACGGCATGACTTCGCGCGTCTATCGTCTCAAAAATTCGCAACTCGCCGTCGCGCGCACCGCGATTCAGACGATGTTTCCACAGGCGGTCGTCGTGATCGATCAGATGTCGCGCTCGGTCCTTGTCAAGGCTTACGACGACGAACATAAAAAGATCGCGCAACTCGTAACCGAAATCGACGAGAAAGACCCGGAACGCAACACGTCCTTTAAGGTCTTCAATATTGGCAACCTGAACTTCAACCGCCTCGTTTCGCAGCTGCGCAACTTCTACAGCGGCGACCCGGCGTTCCAGGTTCAGCTCGATTCGTCGCAGCAATGCCTCATTGTCCGCGGAACTGCGATTCAGCACAAAGCGGTCGAAGAACTCATCGAGGACGTTCGCGCCGGCGGTATGGCCGATCCTGAGTCGTACATGCAAACGTACACCCTCAAGAATCAGTCCTCGCTCACCTCGCTGTACAGCGTCTTCTACGAACAGGGACGCGATATCAACATGTATCGCGACTACTCCACGGGCAAGCTCGTCGTCATCGGTCGTCCGGAAGAACACAAGATGGTTCAGGACGTCCTCGATATGATCGCGCCTGAGGAAACCGAACTCGCCGTCTTCGATCTCGTTTACGTCGATCCTCAGTCTGCGCGTCAGGTCTTCAGCATGTTGGAAAGCGACGGTTCCTACGTCGACGTTCGCCTCGACGCAAGCTCGAACCAGCTTTATATCCGCGCGACGCCGACCAAGCTCGAGGAGATTCGACGGCTTCTTATCAAGATGGGCGAGAAAGGACTTGAAAAGATGAAGCCGTTCGCGGAAACAACCTCGAAAGGCTCCGTTTCGACCGACGGCAAGCGTATCTACATGCGCGACAACGACAAGCGCCAGCATGAAGACGAAGAGAAAGCGTCGGCGGCCGAGCCGGTCGACGTCACGCGCCTCGTCCCGCTCCCCAAACCAAACGCTTCGCCCGCGCCTACGCTCGACGTCAAAGGACAGGACGGTCCTATCCGGACCGTAACGATCAGCGGTGGAAACGCCGACGAAATCCTCGACGCCACGATCAAGACCTGGAATCGCGACAACCCGATTCACGTTCTCAAAGGCGACGAGGGAATCGTTCAGACGAAGGAAGACGCGACTCCCGCTGAAGAGCCTAAGTCTGAAGCGCCTGCGGAAAGCGCGCCGGCTCCCGCTGAAGAGCCTAAGCCTGAAGCGCCTGCGGAAAGCGCGCCGGCTCCCGTTGAGGCGCCTAAGTCTGAAGCGCCTGCGGAAAGCGCGCCGGCTCCCGTTGAAGAGCCTAAG
>CACYBR010000051.1 GCA_902772705.1 uncultured Planctomycetota bacterium | reverse complement strand
TGGCCGGGGCAGATTTGGGCCGCGGGCACCAAGCCCGGAACATTGCATTCGTCCTTTTCAAAACAGACGCGCTCGTATCGGGTTAGAACCGATTCCCCAAATCCGATTTGCATATCGCGATTGCGAATGGCAAAGGGAACGGAAGAGATTTCGTAACGCGCCTTCTCGCGTCTGTGAATTCTGCCCCCCAATCTCTTAAACGCTTCCAGAAAGAACGCCTCGACGAAGTGCGGCTGGAGCTTGTGAGCCTCCATGCGCTCCATGTCGGCGCGAATCTCCATGACCTTTGAGACGTCCATTGTATCTTCGGTGAGCGCGTTCTCGTCGATGTATTTTCGGAAGATTTCGGGATTCATCGATTTATCGACCGCTTCGTAAAGGCGGCTGCGCACTTCCGGATCGGCGCCGTAGCGAATCGCCTCGATGAGCAGGTCGCGCAACGGCCTGTCGTTAAAGGTAATTTCGCCCAAGACGTCGAAAACTTTGCCGCCCAGCGCGGCGCGCTCCTCTTCGAGCTTCGCGAGCAGAAGCTGAAAGACGAGCCCCTCGCGCGTCTCCTGCGAGACGAGATTCCACAGATGGCAGACTTCCGTCTGGCCGATACGGTGAATACGGCCGAACCTCTGCTCAAGCCGATTCGGATTCCACGGCAGATCGTAATTGATCATAAGGTGCGCGCGCTGTAGGTTTACGCCCTCGCCCGCGGCGTCGGTCGCCACGAGCACGCAGACGTCTTTATCCTGCTTGAAGCGCTCCTCAACCTTGCGCCGTTCGTCGCGAAGCATTCCGCCGTGAATCGATACTATCGCGTCTTGCCCGCCAAAAAGAGTAGCGATCTTACTGACAAGATAGTTCAGCGTGTCTCTATGTTCGGTAAAGACAATAAGCTTCTCGCGCCGTCCGTCCGAACGATACATACATCGGTCGTCGAGGAGAATCCGGGAGAGCTCGTCCCATTTGCGGTCTTTGCCGCTCACGCGAACTTCGTTGGCCAGCTGTTCCAAATTCTTCAGTGTCAGAATTTCCGCTTCCAGTTCCGCGATCGAGCGCGCCGCGGACGCCCTTTCGGCGACGTTCTCCTCTTCCCGTTCGATCTCTTCGGCGGAATAATCGTCGTCGTCGAAATCAGCGTCGTATCGAACTGCGGACCGATATTCCTCGGACCGCCGCCCCATCTTTTCCTCGTTGAGGCGATTCTCCAGCCGTTCGCGCCTCCTTCGGAGCGAATGATAGATCGCTTCCGGAGAGGACGCGAGCCGGCGCTGCAGAGTGGTCAGCGCGAACCCAACGGTGTTTCTGTGTTCGTTAGCCAGCTGGTCGGCGCGATTAAACTCCTCCTGAACGTATTCGGTAACGTCCTGATATAACTTCGATTCCATGGGTGAAAGACTGTAGTTCACCGTATACGCGCGGCGTTCCGGAAAAAGGGGCGTTCCGTCGAACTTGAGGAGATCTTCTTTGACCAGCCGGCGCATAATGTCGGAGACGTCGATCGTCTGCGCGCTCGAACGCGCGACGCCCTCGAAACGCTCGCGGTCGACGAGCGACAGAAAGAGTTGGAAATCCTCCTCTTTCCCGTTGTGCGGGGTCGCCGTCAGGAGCAAGAGATGACGCGTAATTTCCGAGAGGACGTCTCTTCCGAGCAGAAAACGTTTGGTGTATTTAACTTCGCCGCCCCACACGGTCGCGGACATCTTGTGCGCTTCGTCGACGACGATCAGATCCCATTCCGTCGCCTTGAGCTTCTCCTGCAAAGCCTCGTTTCTGGATAGTTTATCAAGCCGGGCGATGCAAAGATTCATTTCCGCGAATGGGTTCCCCGTTACGGCGGCCTCGATTCGGTCGTTCGTAAGAATTTCAAATTTCAGATGGAATTTGCTGTAGAGTTCGTCCTGCCACTGTTCCGCCAGACTGCCCGGCGAAACGATAAGGCATCGATTGACGTCCCCGCGTATCATGAGCTCCTTGAGAAGCAAACCCGTCATGACGGTTTTACCGGCGCCGGGGTCGTCCGCGAGCACATATCGGAGCGGGAGCCGGGGAAGCATCTCCTGATAGACGGCGGAAATTTGATGCGGAAGGGGCTCAATCGACGATGTATGGATCGCTAAATAGGGATCGAAGAGATGCGCGAGGTTGATTCGGTACGCCTCGGACGCAAGTCGCACGTCGTCGGCGTTCGCGTCGAAGCTCCAGGCAAGATTCTGCTCTTGGACGACCAGACGCGCTTCGTCTTCCCGATAGAGGAGCTCGTTTCCTACAGTCCCTTGATTCGTCTTATACGTTAACTCAAGAGCTGATCCACCGTACCATTTGACAGCGACGACCTGAACGGACTCGTTGTTCACAAGGCCGCTAACCATACTGCCAACGGTTAAATCTTCCAGTTTTGCCATAGCGCCGCCGCTCTCTTTCGCGGGCGTCTCGTCGGTCAAATAATACGTTGGGGACTCACAGACGCGCAGGCCGGCCCG
>CACYBR010000050.1 GCA_902772705.1 uncultured Planctomycetota bacterium | reverse complement strand
TAACCTTCTGCCACTGCTGGGCGCGCTCGACGGGATCGCCGATTTCCTGCGCGTTGAGATTCGCGCGTTTTTTCGCGATCGTTTCGAGATCGACGCCCATGTCAAGGAGCGCTTTCTGGGCGACGACCGCCGGCAGGAAACGATTGAGCGTCTGTTCGGTGCAGCCGTAGGGATACTCCGTCAGGTAGGGGATCGCGTCGACAATCGCGCCAGCGAGCGTCGGTGAGAAGCGCACGATCAATTTCGCGGAATCTTCTCTTCGTTCTTTGGGCACGTTGAACGTGAAGCTCGTTCCTCGCTTGGTCTTGCGAGGATCGTTTTTGAGGGGCGGCACGAAACCGGAAAA
The DNA here is from genome assembly GCA_902772705.1 of uncultured Planctomycetota bacterium. Lineage (GTDB taxonomy): Bacteria > Planctomycetota > Planctomycetia > Pirellulales > Thermoguttaceae > RUG369. Next base: position 3,270 of record CACYBR010000050.1, on the reverse strand, counting down.
TGCGAGCTGCCGGTCGATACCGTGCTCGTTGACCGTGATCGTGTCCTGAATCGCGTCAGATTCGCCAGTTGCCAACGCTTTCATGAGAAGCGCGACCTCTCCCGTCCCGACGGCGCGGACCGACCAGTCGACACGCTGCTGACCGCCAATCGGGACCGTAATATCGGCGTTGGCGGGAACGTCGTCGCCCAGAATAATCGCGGGCTTGTCGCCGGCGTCGGGGAATTCAAGACTGACCTTGACCTTTTTCTCCTCGCTGGAGTAATTATGGACGATAGCGGAGAGAACCGCTTCGTCGCCGCGGGTCAGGAATCTTGGCTTTTCCATACGTACGACGACGTCTTTTGTCGTTATGACGGTCGCTTCGCCGGCGCCGACGCGCAGTCCCATGCCGACGGACCATGCGGCGATCTTCCATGTCGTCAGGTTTTCCGGCATGTCGATTTCAATCTCGATGACGCCGTCGTCTTCGGGAACGAGGTTCGCCGCCCAGTATGCGACGTCGGCGAGGTTCTTTCGCACCGTCGGTTCGACGACGCTTTCGGCAGTATCCTCCGTCAAAACGTCGTCGGAAGCGTTGTCGAAGTCGGCGAACTCGGCTTTTGCCATTGGCGCGGCGGCGGGCGCCACTGGCGCGGCGGCCGCCATCAACCCCATAGGCTCGGCGGCGGCGCGTGAGAACGCAACGCTTGCGTCCGCCGTCTCTTCTTCAACCGCCATTGCCATTTCCATGCCTCCCCCCATGGCCATATTGGCGCTCATGGCTTGAGCCGCCATTGGCGCGCGACGGAACATCCTGAGTTCCTTCCTTCCACTCTTGAGACGGTCCGCAGGATAGGGGGTTGAACCGAAGGGGCCAATCTGCCGCAACCGAGCGTTCCAGTTAGCGTTGGGATAATACTGAGCGTAAACGTCAAAGTAGCCGCCGAAATTAAAACTTGAAACGTAGTTGAGGGAGGAATGACGCCGCCACATCCAGAAGAATTTGCGGACGTCCTCGACGTTTGAACCTCCGGAAAGCGCGTCCAGAGACTCGTCGTAGACCGTCACGACGGTTTGACCCACGACAGGGGCGCCGTCCGGGTCGGTAAGTCTGAGCTTGATCTTTGTCTTTTCTCCCGGCTTAACGCGTTCCTTTTCAGGCGTAATTCCAATGTCGAGGACGCGCTTCTGGGGCGGGACCGCCAGCTCTTTTTGCTCCGTGTGGAGACGTCCGTCAAAGACGGTCGACGCTTCGACGAAAATATTCGGCTGGTCGCCCTTTTCGATCGCGAGGTCGTAATATGCGACGCCGTTTTTAAGCGACAGATAGATCGGTTTGTCGTCGACCACGCCGTTTTCCGGACGAAGGAAGAGCACGACGCGCGCGTCGGGACGGCTGGACGAGAATTGGAGCCTTGCCGTGTCGCCCGGCGCGTATTCCGGCTTGTCAGGAATAATTTCCAGAGAATTGAAGCGATACTCGGCGGTTGTTTTAGCGGCGTCGGCTGTTCCGGCGACGACGACGAGCTGACCCCCTTCTTCCGCGATTCCCTCCTTGGTCGTTACGACGCCGGAGAGACGATACTGTCCGGGAGCGCCGGCGGCAATCTCGACGGAGCCCATTCCGTTTTCGTCCGTTTTAAGCGTCTGCGAGAACACTTCCGTTTCGATCGGTTTGACTTCGTCTCCCTCGGAAGGCTCGTACGTTACCTGATAAAGCTTGACGACCGCGTCGCCTTCGACCGCTTTGCCGTCGATTCGCCGCGCCTGGAAGGACGCCGTCATTTTATCGCCGGTCTTGTAGTATCCGCGATCGAACCAGACTGTCGTCGAGAACGGCTGACGCGCCGCGTAGACCTGTCCCTTGCCCGTGATGGAACGACGCGATTCGTCGACGACCTCCGCCTCGATTTCGTACGTCTGATCGTTGTTTGGATAGAGGAGCTTTGCCAGAGAGGAATCAATTTCGATCTCGAAGGTTCCGTCTTCGTTGAGCGTTCCTTCGCCGCTGGACACGACTTCCGGAATGCCCGGAAAAGAGGACGGTCCTATCGAGAGACGTGGAAATCCCCATTTTGACCAACCGGGATACCACGGGGCGTCGTAAGGGAACTGCCAATATCCGCAGCCGTAGAACCAGTCCCAATACCGAGCCGGATACCATTTCGATTGGTAATTTTGTCGAGTAACTTTATAGGAGACTTTCGCGTTGGCGACAGGAGCGCCGAAGTAGTAGTCCGCGCGAACGGTCGCCTTGAACATGTCGCCGAGCGCAATCGGATCTTTAGGCGCGTCGACGGCGACCTTGAATTCCGGTTTGCGGTATTCTTCCAGTCGGAAAGCGCCGTATCCGAGACGATCAAGCAGATTGTCGTTTTCGTCAAACCTCGTGCCGAGCGAAACCTGGTAAACGCCGAGCTTCGCATCGCCGGGGAGTTCGAAGGAGTCGCTGAAGGCGCCGTACTCGTCGAGCGTGACGTTCGCTTTGCGCGCGACGACTTCGCCCGTGGGCGCGTTGATCTGGTACGCTACCGTCTTGCCGGACCAACTGTTGCGGTCTTCCGGCGCGTCATAACGCGCGTCGCCGACCCAGAACTTAAACTCCGCCTTCTGATTCGGGCGATAAATAGGGCGATCAGAGACGAAGAACGCGCGCGTTCGCTGGAACGTTTCGCTATATCGACGGATCGTCCATAACGGTTCGAAGTCAAGGAAGGAATACTGCGATTCTTTGCCGCCCGCGACCGGCGTCTTGACGACGGTAAGTCGTTGGACGTCGCCCGGCCCATTCCGGTCGGGAATCGAGAAACGGAGCGAGCCGTTGACGTCTGTTGCTCTTCGTTCCGTCTTGAGCGTGACCTTCGACCGATCTCCATTGAAGGTGCGAGTCACCGTCGTGAAATCGACCTGAGTATTGGCGCGAGGTGCGCCCGATTCCGAGTCGACGATGAAGAGCCGCGCGCCTCCGTCGACCGGTTTGCGGACAATGATGGAGTCGCAGAGCCAGACGACGATCGCGTCGCCTGAATCCTTCGGTCCGTCCTTCGCGTCGCTGACGATCAGATAGGCGCCCGGGGCGAGGTCGGAAAGATCGACCGACTTGAGTCCGTCGTAATGATTCGGATCCGGCTCAAGTGGAACGTCGATTTTCGCAACTTCTTCGCCAATGAAGCCGCCTTGGGGAGGATTGATCTCTTTGATTCGCTCTTCCTCGTCCTCCGTGATAGGGTCGCGGAACGCGTCCGCTTCAATAAGTTCGATCAGACGGTCGCGAACGTAAACATAGCG
>CACYBR010000049.1 GCA_902772705.1 uncultured Planctomycetota bacterium | reverse complement strand
GGATAATAAAGTAACTCCTGTAAAGCGCCGCATGGACAAAACTGAAAACGCCAGAAGTAGGGCGAGACTATAAAACACAGGATAAAAACAAAAAGGATCCAGCCTGAACGCGAGGGCTGGACCATGGTCCGGGACAGGAGCGATAATGGGTCGAAAGCTAGCGCAGTAACGGGCGACGTCCCATTATAGTTTTCACTGTGAAGAAACAGCGGCGCGGTAATTCCCGCCCAAACCAGTGCGAAAGCGCCGCATGGAAGTCTGGTTTTGAAGATCACGCCGTAGCGGAGAAATTTACTCCTAAATACTGTTCTTCGTATTGTCGCAAGGACGTCGACACATAGACCAACGGGGCAAGCATAACGACAAAAGAACCTCTTTTTAAGCAAACACAGCACAATTACAACGCATGCTCCGCCTGTTAAGAGATCAATCCAAAGATTAGACGGCTCAATTGGGGCGGGCGTCTTTAAGTCGTGAAATATTCCTGCGAGGAAGAGAAGGGGGCTAAAACGGACGGCGGCACGAGCGGCTTCTTCCGATCCGTAAAGCAGAATGGCTATGATCGTTCCCGAGATAATGAATCTAAGGAACCAGACAGACAATCTGACGATTCTTTGGGGATGTTTGGGACGTGCGACGCGTTTGTCTGTCGTTTTGTGTTCTTCGGAATAATTCACCATTGGTTTGTTCGATTAGATCATTAAGAAAGAACGCCGCCGTCGATTTAACGGCGGCGTTCACAAACCGCAAAACGAGCTTCTGATTTCAGCCGAGATAAGCCTTTTGTTCCAGAAGTGTTTTTTGAACGTTTGGAATGGAAACGTTGCGTGCAAGGACGCCAGATTTGACGGCAAGCGCCGCCGCTACGCCCGCCGCGTGACCACTGACCCAACAGTTTGGAATGACGCGTACAACGTCGGACATAAGCGGTTCAGCTGAAAGTGAACGCCCTGCCGTGATGATATTCTCAACGTTCTTCGGAACAAGAGAGCGGTACGGAATTTGCCAACCGATGTGGTCGCCATGCCACGCGCCGCCTATTCCAACGCAGTCTTCGAACTTCTTGCCTGATTTTGCGTCTTCAAGTTTAAGCGTTTCTTCGCCCTCGATAACTCGGGTTATGCGAACGCCAATTTGAGGCGCTGTTTCCATGAGGTAAACGTCTTCATAACCCGGCGTGTTACGAACTTCCTGAACCTGTTTCCAAATCTGCTTGCGATGTTGCAGTTCAAGTTTGGACAGCGTTTTGACGTCAACCCCGTCAAGGGATGGACCGGTCATATTAACCCAACGTACTCCGGGTACAGGCGTAACGTCGCCAAGATGACGTGGCGGCTTCTCGCCGTTCTGAGGCTTTGCACGATCGAGGTTGCCGATGCGATAAGGGAGACCGATGTTGTACATGCGCTGGGTGTGCGCGGCGCCTGAAGGCGCGAAAACGTCTCCGTCGCCAGTCGTGTCAATTACCTGCTTGGCGAGAATCGCCTGTGGGCCGAGTTTGGTTTGGATCACTGCGCCGCGTACGATTGGATTACCCGTTGTCGAATCGACCTTGTCGTCAACTATTGCGTCGATCGCCCAGGAGTGAAGGAATACTTCAATATTCGCTTCCGTGATCATTTCAACAAGCAGATATTTATACGCTTCCGCGTCAAGCGTAGGATTCCGTCCGAATTCTCGATTGACAATCCCATTGGGAAGCCCTTCAAGACGCTTCATCATCTCCTCGCCAATCCCCTGAGTCGCCTGAACCTTTTCCTTGCCTTCCAGCGTCCAGTGACCGAGAATGTGAACGACGAGACCTCCTGTGCAAAGACCGCCAAAGTGCCCGTACCGTTCAACAAGCGTCGTCTTGACGCCAAGGCGAGCGGCCGCGATTGCTGCGCAACAACCGGCAGGACCTCCGCCTACAACGAGGACGTCCGTTTCGCAGATCGTCGGCAACAATAGTTGCGGTCTAACGATCGAACCGTCTGCCTGCATTTTGACGGGCGTTGCCTGAGAACCGTCCAGCAACGTTCCTGAGGTTTTATCTTTCTGACTAACGAAGTCGGCGCGCGCCGTCTGTGGGGCAAGATTAACTGCGGAAAGAGCCGCTGCGCCAACGCCAAGCCCGAAAGATTTAAGGAGATCGCGCCTTGTTAATTCGCTGAGATACATTTTCTGACCTCTTTCCTGATAATGAGGGCGTTTACAAAAACTTCC
>CACYBR010000048.1 GCA_902772705.1 uncultured Planctomycetota bacterium | reverse complement strand
GGAGCGGGCTCTCTTGGTTCCGGCGGTATGGACGGCGGCCTTGGCAGCGGCGTTGAGATCGGACGTTCCGAGCTGAGCCAGAGCGAATATGGCCCGGACACGATTCGCGTCGAGATCTATGGCGTTATCAACATCTATAACGAGCCCAATAAGGCGAACTTCGCGACGGGCGCGGCGGCGGACGAAGCCAACGCGGAAGCGGAGAAGATCCTCGCTGGCGGCGAAAACGCCGAGGGTGAAGAAGGAGCCGAGGGCGGAGAAGGCGACGAGAGCGCGAGCGGCGCCGCGCCCGCTGGCGCGAACAATACGGTGACCGTCAGCGACGAAGCCGTCGCCAACTCGACGATCGTCAATCCTGCGTCAGAGCCCGCGCCGACGCCCGACGAACCTGCTCCCGCCGAGGCGACTCCCGCCGAACCGGCTCCCGCCGAGGCGCCAGCGACGTCTGAACCGGCGCCCGCCGAGCCGTCTGAATGACCCGGCGTCGGCGTTTGACTTCGAAACGACGCGTTCGCCCTTTGACGGACGCGTCCTAATCTCGAAGCGGTTCGAAATGAGAAATCAATCAGCATCATAAACAGCGAGGACGCCATGTGCGCGAAAGCCAGAGAAGATAAAGAAGCCAAGGCCGCAAAGAAGGCGGCGGCAAAGGAAGCTAAAGCGGCTAAGTCCAAGGCCAAGCCGAAAAAGAAGTCCAGTTCCTCTTCTCCGAACGAATATAATTTCTTCCTGATGTACGGCCAATACCTGCTTCTCGGCGTAGGAGTCGTCCTTTTCGGAGGGCTTGTCGCCATGGGAGGCGGGTTGGAGAAGTTTACTCTCACCGCCGATCAGATCAACAGCTCTTCTCAGAAAGCGGAAGACAATATCAAGAATAGTAAGGTTACTCCGAAGGAGTACGATCCGGCGGTCGTCGTTTACGACTACGACAAGTATGCGGAGTTGATCAAGACCTCTGTTAAAGTCAACGCTTACGAGACCCCCGTTCGCTGGGAACAGTCTCTCTTTCCCGATAAGAACAAGCGTCCCGACGTCAAGCCTCTTCCGCTTGAGAACCTTCGCGCTCAGGCGTGCATCGGCGCCATTATGTACAACGAGATCTCCGCGTCCGGCGGAAATCAGGCTGGCGGCATGATGGGCGGCATGGGAGGCGGCGATATGATGGGCGGCATGGCTGGCGCCGGCATGGGCGGCGGCATGGGCATGGGCATGGGCGGCAAGACGGAAGGTAAACGCTGGATTACGGTGACGGGCTCGATCCCGATCCGTAAGCAGGCGTCGATCTACAGCGACCTTTTCAGCGACGCCCAGTATCTTGACGACGTTCGCGACCAGCCGCGTTACGTCTATTATGAGCTCCAGCGCGGCGAAGTCGGGCAGGGCGGTAAGGTCGACTGGAAGAAAGTCGACGTTATCAAGGCGATGAAGAAAGAGAATCAGCAGTGGGCTGGCGTCGGTTCCGATCAGGTTGGCTTCAACTATATGGCTCCGATTGTCGCAAACTTCCCGCCGATGGCGATGAGTTGTCCGCCGATGGTTTCCAAGCCGTTTGGCGAAGAGATCGCGAACCTGCCCAACATTCCGCTGAACTCCACGGAGCAGATCTCCATTCAGGCCGACGAACTCAAGGAATGGAATCAGCTTCAGGAAGAAATGAAGCAGATCGACGAATCGACCCTGCTCGAACGCGACCCGTTTGCCGACGCCAACCGTACCGGCGGCATTGGCATGGGGTCGGGAATGATGGGCGGCATGTCGTCGACCGGCGGCGGTATGATGGCGGGCATGACCGGTAGCGGCGGCATGTCTGGCAGCGGCGGAATGGCCGGCATGGAAGGCGCGGGCGGCAACGCCTGGCTCCAGAATGAAAACGCGATCAATCGCGCCAGAATGCGCGTCAAGGCGGCGGTTGCGGTCGACTATTACCTCTTCCGTTATTTTGACTTCGAGGTTGAAGAGAATAAGACCTATCAGTATCGCGTTAAGCTCATTCTTGCGAATCCAAACTACGGCGTCAAGGAAGAGTTTGTCGAGCATCCGGAAACCGTTGAACAGCGTTATGTGGAGTCTGATTTCAGCGAGGCGTCCAATCCCGTCGCGCTTGGCGCCGACGCGCGCGTCTTCGCGCAGAAGGTCGAAGCCGCGACTCGACCTGGCGCCGAACCGCGTATTACGCTCTCTTCGATCTACTTCGACGCCGAGTCTGCGTCGGAATCGATCGTTCAGGATCTTGCCCTCAAACGCGGTCAGGTCGCTAACTTCTACGGACAGTCCCATGATCCCGTGAGCGTCCAGGGCGGAATGTCGATGGACGCCATGTATGGCGGTCAAGGCGCTTCCGGCGGTAAGAAGAACACGAAGAAGTCGGTCAACCACGTTTCCGACATTACGGTCGTCGACGCGCTTGGCGGCGATAAGATCTCCGGTTCGGAGCTTCTCTCGCCCGGCAAAGTCATGCTCCTCGAACCGAACGGACTCCTCCAGGTTCGTGAACTCAAGGAGGACGCTCGTGAACTTGGACGGTACGACGGTTCACAGAACGCCATGGGTATGGGCGGCGCCGGAATGATGATGTGATCTTACCGAGCGGTTGTCGGACATACGGACCCCGACGCGTGATTTCTCGCGCGCCGGGGTCTTTTTATGGAGAATCGTCTCGAAAGGGACGGCGAGATTGTATCTTCATGAAATTTCTGGACGTAATCTGTCTGTTCTAAATTATTTTTTGAATTTTTTCCGCTCGAAGAAACGTCCCGTTTTTGGGGACGTCGTCATAATACGACGTCTCTGGAAGCCGTGAATTTGAGCTCGACGCCCTTGCGCGAGGGCGCGACGTCTGTATAGTTGATAGCGTCTCCTGAGCGGGACGCTATTTCAGTTTTATGAAATATCTTTAGTTATTGCAACATGTTGCATAACAGTTAAAGATTCCTGTTTTCAGACCGCCGGCGATCGCGACGCTCGCGAATGCGCCTGCTGTCCGACTACCGCATGAACATGCTTAGAAAGGTTTTTTATCAACCCGTCTTGAGAAAGGACGCCACTATGAACGTTTCTTTGAAAGGTGTGGAGAACGACTCCAAAAAACAGAAGGTCGTCGACAAGGATACGACCCGTGAAATCTGCGTCGACGCGACCGGGCACGCCGCCACGGTCGGCGCGCGCGTTAAGAAACTGCGACTGGCGCTGGGATATACGCGGCCCGCGTTTGCCGACGCTATCGGCGTCTCCGCCTCCGCCGCCCACGCTTGGGAGAACGAAGGCGCGCAACCCTCCCCGAGCGTCGTCGACTCCATCTGTCGTACGTTCGCCGTCGACAAGAACTGGCTTACGACTGGGGCAGGTCGACCGTTTCCGGATTTCATGAACGCCGCTCCAAGCTTTCTGCTGTGCCCAAGAACGCCGTTTCTGCGCGACGAGTCTGTTCCATTTGACTCCAAAACACGCGATAAGACACGACGGTTCGTCGCCGCCCTTACCCCGAGGCAGCGAAGCAGAGCGCTGCTCTTCTACACGGATTTGGTCGCCGCGCTCGCTATGATCGACGCGAACGACGTCAATCAGAGCGGCGCGCTCGACGCTTCCTGATTGAGCGAAAGGAACCGTTCGAGCGTCTCGCGCGGCGTCGGAGCCACCGAAGGAAGCGTCGTGTTCCATTCGAGCGCCGCAAGGACGACGTTGACCCCGGAGCCGATCCCAAAGAGACCGAGGCGCGAGCCCGCTTTCGCGAACCCCGTCTCAAGTCCGAGCGACGCCGCCGTGGGAAGCGCGACGCTGCCCGTGTTGCCGAGATAAGGCAGCGTCGCGAAATTTTTCGCGACGTCCAGACCAAGCGTCTCGAAGAGAAGCTTCTGATGCGCGCGTCCGACCTGGTGACAGAATACCCGGTCGAGCGCTTCCGCGCTCCAGCCGAATTCCGTTTCAAAGCGACGAAACGCGGCTGACGCGAGATTGACCCCGGTATGCAGCAGCTTCTCGGAGTCGGTCTTCATCGTTTGCCCAGAGGAGCGACCTCCCGCCGTTACGTCAACCTGACTGCGGCAAAGCGCGCTGCCCTCCGTGTTCGCCTCTACGATCGCGCCCTTGAAACGATTGCCCGTCCGGCTGAGCTTCTCGTTCACCAGCAGAATCGCCGCGCTTCCTGAGCCGATCGTCAGCGACGCGAACGCGTCTTTGATCGTTTTGCGCGTGAGCGTCTCGTTCATATTGAGTTCGTCTATTGTCGTTTCCATAAGCGCGCGGCTCGTCTCCGTCCCGACGACGATTCCCGCCTCGATCTGACCAAGTTCGATCATATTCGCTATTTGCAGCGCTCCCGTGAGCAGTCCCAGACACGCGTTGCTTACGTCGTAGATCATGCAGTTTCCGGAGAGTCCGAGCCGACGGTGAACGTCGCACGCGGTCGCCGGTTCCTGATAATCGCGGCACACGGACGCGTGAATGAACGCGCCGATCTTGTCGCGCGCGACGCCGGCGTTCATAATCGCCTTGTCCGCGGTCAGAACGCTCTGGTCTCCCGGAAGCGCGCCGCGTTCCCAGAGCCGGCGTTCCCTGACGCCTGTCATATGTTCGATACGCCCATAAGGGAGTTTGAGACGGTCGTAGAGAGGCGCAAGACGCGATTCAAGCTCGTCGGAGGTCACGATTTCTCTTGGCAGCGCGCATTCAATAACGTCGACGCATACGCGTTCGTATTTCACGATCGTATCCTTCAAAAGAGTAAAGCAAACTCAAAACGAAACGCGCGGATTTCTAACGAACGTGTTAAAAATTCGCGCGCTGCAACGATCAATGGCGGAAAGGTCGGGAATTCAGTTCTGCTTCATGGCGGCGGCCAGAATTGCGGAGGTCGACGGACGCATAATGCGCGGATCGACCTGCTCGCCCTTCTGAAGCGTTGCGCGGACCGCTTTTCCCGAGATGAAAACCGGCTTCTCGTCTTTGTGATTTTCCATGAGGTCGACGCGTCCGATCGATTCATAGTAAGCGGCGAAACCGACCTTAAGCGGCTTCTCAAGGAGTTCGCCGTTGAGGTGGTCGAAGATCTCCTGAGCGTCGAAATCGCCCCAGATCGCCGTCCCGTCCTTGTAGGGCGCGTCCGCGTGTTTACGACCGATGATGACGTCCGTGAACCCGAAGTTCTGGCGATAGATCGCGTGCATGACCGCTTCCTTCGGACCCCCGTAGAACATCTTAATGTCGAGACCGAGCAGAACGACCCTGTCGGGAACCTGTTCGCCGAGCTTGGTCCACAGCTCGTGGTCGGAGTCTCCTTCGCCGAGCGCGCGGTCGGCGATGAGCTTCTCATAGGTCTTCATTCGGATGGCGGCGTTGACGTCGTCTCCCTTCGTTTCACCGACGAGGGGATTGAGGCACGCGCCGGCGTTGTAGCCCTCCTTGAGAAGCTTTTCAAGGCCGTAGACGAGCGCGTACTCGTGCGCGCGGTGCAACGGGTTGCGCGTCTGGAACGCGACGACGCGATTCCACCCGCGCTGCGCGATGAGCGCGCGCGTCTCGCGAGGAGAAAGAACGTACTGGCCGAAGTCGGGATTCTTCTTCTGAGGGAAGACGCTGATCTTGCCGCCGACGAGCCAGGTCTTGTCCGCGTCGTTGACGAAAACCATATCCGCGCCTGGATGGTCCGTGCGCGAGGTGAGATAGACGGATTCGACGTAACGTTGTTTGTTCCACGGAAAGACGTCGGTCAGCGCGAGGGTCGCGACAATCTCGTCGGTCGGGCTTACAAGCGCGACTTCCTGACCCGGCTTGAGCGTTTTGGCGAGCTCTTCGGTTACAGGCAGCGAGAGCGGGATCGTCCATGCGAACTTTTTACCGTTTTCCACGATGACCGAGTCGTCAAGGACGCGATTAAAGGTTTCGGAATCCATTGGTCCGTCGAGCGGAGTGAGTCCTCCGTCGCCCCACCGAGCGACGGTCGACAGGTCGGCGGCGCTGACCGGAACCTTAACGAGGGTCGCGGCGTGTTTAAGACGCTCGTCTATCTGGTCTTCAGGAACGGCGTTGCATGTAGGTTCGGTTTTTCCTCCGTGGTAAAGGATCAGGTCGCTCATATTAAGCTCCGTCTTGGGTTTCCGGTAAACGTTTGAAACAGACGTCCATGGGAACGTCAACGTTGAAAGCATATTTCCGCATTATACCTTCTCTTGAGAAATCGAAAAGGGGTAACGCGTGAGACGCGCCAATCTTAACTTATTGTCTGTAAAGCTCTTTTTACAATAGCTCCAGACGAAGGGGCGCCAAATTGCGAAAATGAGTCGCGTCATTATGCGTCGACAGGAGTCGTCGCTTTGGCAAGATCGCTGAAATAATCGGGATAGGTCTTGGCGACGCACCCTGGATTCTCAATCGCGACGCCGGGCACGCGGAGACCTGCGAGCGCGAAGCTCATCGCCATCCGATGGTCGTCGTAGGTGGCGATCGACGCGCCATGGAGCCGTCGGACGGGCGAAATAGTCAGTCCGTCGTGCTTTTCGACGACGTTGGCGCCGAGTTTACGCAACTCGCGCGTGACCGCCGCGAGCCTGTCCGTTTCCTTGAAGCGGATGTTGGCGACGTTCGTGATAACGGTGGTCGATTCGGCAAAGAGCGCGACGACCGAGAGAGTCTGGACGAGATCGCTGCATCCGTTCATATCGACTTCGATTCCGCG
>CACYBR010000047.1 GCA_902772705.1 uncultured Planctomycetota bacterium | reverse complement strand
TCCAGTAGATTCAGCGTTTCGTCAATTTGACAGCGAAGTTTAGCCGTTTCTTCAAGATATTTGCAGAAGAGCGATTCGAGTTTTTTATTTGTATCTGTCTTTATCTTAAACGTGAGGATTCTAAGCGTCGTTTCCAGTTCAGAGAGAGCAGACAACGCCAGCCCCAGACGACGTCGCTGGGGCCAGAGAGAGACAAGATCTTCGCGAGAACGCTTGGCGGAACGCGTTAGGAAATTCGTCTTAAATCGATCTTTCACGAATTTTTCCTTGTCGCCCGAACCTTCTGTTACCCGTAGATAATCGTTAATATCATAGAACTTACCGAGGACGGGAGAATAACGGTCCATACGCGCCATATCGCGTAACCATCGTGATTCCTGATTGGGACGATGTTCGAAAACGACGGCGGACGCGTCGTCAGAGTAGTACGAATTGCCGATCTTGTCGGGTAACTGAAGGAGATCTTCGGAATCGCTTGCATTGACTGGGGTCTTACAGATTGCCGCCATAGACGTTCCGTCGCGTCCGGTCCAAAGGATTCGAGAACGATCGGTCTTCTTTTCCAGAAGCGTCCAGCCGTCGCCAGTACGCGCGAGAGCCCCGCGGTAACCGGTCAGTTTCAGAATTTGGGGAAGAATCTGAGCGTAACCCGCTTCCTGTCGACCAAAGACGATAGGAGTTTCTCCTAACACGCGCTGGTACTCGTTTCGTCCACGCTTAATCACGCGCGCGATTTCGAGGGGCGACATAAGATACAGCGGCGCCTCCCATTCGTCGCCGCCAATGAGTTTGACGCGCTGCGCTTCAATTTCCTCTTTAAGAAGCTTTAAAGTTTCAGGATAGTTTCTTTCACATTCCTTAAGAACGGGAACCGGGAGGACAAGATTGGTTTTCTCTTTTCGTAACCGTCGGCTCTCGAGCATTTTCGGAAGGTCGGTTTTTAAATCTTCAGAAAGAACCCAGGTTAGATCAAAGAATTTTGTCGCCGTTGGGAAAAAGTATTCCTTAGCTTGTGCAAGAAGATCGAAGGCCTTTTGAAGATTTTTTTCTCGTTCCTGCGCGTTGCCTGTCATATGAGCCTTGGCCGCGTCGACGACGCGTGAATTAAAGCTAATCTGATCAAGGTTGCTCATATAACGTAATTTGCGCGTAAGAAGTTCCTCCATGAGACAACAAAGTCCTAACGCGAGGAACGTTTCTGCGTCGTCGTCATAGGGAATTTCTTTGAAAGAGCGAGAGACGTCTGACAACGCGCCTGAATCTGACCCTCTTGGAGGAGTTTGAGTTTGCTCTGAGGTTGGGGCTGTATGATTGGCGTCGACCATTTCCGGACGTGGGTCGATTCCAAGTTTGTCGAACGCCTCTTCCAGAATCGCGTCCCGGTCGGAGACATGACGGATAACAACGGCTCCTTCGGCTTCCGCCGACTTAATCCAACTTCTGGATACCAGATATTCAGCGCACGGAGGAATAACAACCAGTCTTCTGATTTTGCCCGTTGACGGACTTCCTGCGGCTTCCCAGCGTGGCGCCTCGCCAAAGTGAGCGACCAGCGCGGGATGATAAAGCGCGGACCAGACTGAAAAAATTTCGTCTACGTCGGAAGCCTTGCGATACAGAGAAAAATCTTCAAGACTGTAGCAGGGTATCAGAGAAATCATGGCGACCTTCAGCGCCGCGCTTGAAGCGCCTCCCGAAGGTCGGGACTTTATTGCGCCGTTTACGCGGCCGTATTTACAAGTTCGTTCCCGGCGGTCAGAATCCGTCGGGAACCGGTTAAAGATGGAGAGCTATAGCGTACGAAACTTCTTAGTCATTGAGAAGATCGGCAATGTAAAAGCTGCCGTAGGTATGAACCCGACAGAGCTTGTGGAGTTCTTCTGCTTGCTCTTTATGATAACTAAGAATGTCGCCAAGCATTTTATCCTGTCCGTTGACTTTCACTGGCACCCTGTGCAGGTAATTTGACGTGTCGAGACCGCCGCTACGCCAGAGTACTCGCGCGTGAGGGGTCGCCGTCTTAAGTATGGCGTCCCATTCGTTGACAAGCGCGTCAAAGAGCTTGTCGGAGAGCCAGTCCATGTGGTCCAAAAGCACAAAACGGCTAATCTTCAGATCTGGATTCTTACGGAGGAATCCTTCGCACGTGTCTGTATAACTGGAGACTCGATCCACGGCGCCTGCCTTAAGGACGTCGAACCCTTCTCGGGAGAGATATTCCGGACAACACTCTTTCGTGTACTTGCCCGTAGCGTAGACGCGCCAAAAATAGTTGTCCTGAATTGGAAGGACTCCAAAGATCGTATCGAGACATTCCTGAACAAACGGAACAAGGTTGCCATAGGTCTTTTCGATCTGACGACGCTGGGCCTTTGGCACGCCGACCATCGACATCGTCGTGTCGCGGTTAACGATGAACTTCATGAGAGGCGACCAGAACTTATTGCGGAAATCCGCCCATAACCTTTTCTGTTCGTCGAGGTCTTTTGCGTTAAGAAGCGCGTCGATTTTGGGGCGGAGCCCTCGAAGATTCATGTAACGGTTAATCTGTTTGGCAAGATATCCAGAGGTGCCGCAGAAGTAGAACGTTTTGGACGGATTGTCAAAAAACTTCTTAATGTACTGATCCCAGTATTTTTGAGACTGCTCTGGAAGACGCTTACGGAGCTTTTCCTGATAGATTTGCTGAACGCCGGGAAGATGGCCTTCGCCGAAAAGCTGGAAGAAAGTTTCGTAATCGAGTTCCTTAATACCAGCGATCTTGAGATCAAGCGTCGCGTTTTGGCGGTAATTCATGTCGACCGCATAAACGTGATTTGCTCCGCCAATTGCATAGGACAGGGCGTTACAACCTGCAGAGGTGATAACCAGAACGTTGTCGTCAGACGTCAATTCCAACGCTTGTTTGTCGAGCCTTGGGTCTTCCCAACAAGTGTTATAGACCAGATTATTGCCATGAACCTTGGTGAAGACCTTCATGCTGATTTTTTCGGCTAGCGAACCCATTAAAACAAATATCCTGCGTAATTTAATTAATCATGTATAAGGACGAACGAACTGAGGCTAACGCCTACGGCTCCTCATGCCGACCCTGCCCAAACGACGCTTATGCGAGGTTGACAGGAGAATGATAACCGCTACAAACAAACACGCTGTCAAACGGCTCTAAGGGTCGATTATACACTGAAAACGACTCGAAAAAAGTGTTTCCAGTATTTTTTTGGCGCTACGCAATATTCATTCGGATAAAGACCGCTATATTATTTTAGGCCAGTTCCTGACGAGACGCCTCGATTAAACGCACGAACTCTTTCAGAAAGACGATCTGGCGTTTTGACGCGGGAACCTTCGCGGGAACCTGTTTTGGCTCTTCCATCTTCGTGATCGCGTTCACGCGTGGAGTCAACGACCTCAGACGAGTCCAACGACGCGTATTCGTCAAGTCCGACTTTTTCGAGCGCCTCAAGATACTGGTCACGGTTCAGACCGTCGTCCAGAAGCGCCGCGCTGCGCATTTTTCTCCACTTTTCAAGGAACGCGCGCATTTCCTCTTCCGTCCAACCAAGTTTGCGGAGGAGACGTTCGTCGACTTTGTCTTTCAGATTGTCTTCAAGATATTCCAGAACGAGATTCGTCGCTTGTTCGGCATATTGGAGACGAGGGGCGTCGGCGGGGGCTAACTGCTCTTCGGAGCTCTCTATTTCTCCATACCCTGCGCCTGCGGCTCCCCCTCCATGGGCAACGCCTTCGTTGTTGGAATCGCCGCTTGAAGGCGTAGTCTTGTCTTTCTCGGAAGTATTACGATTGCCAGAGGCGCCGATTCCATCGTCAGTCTTCGACGAATCGTTCTGCTCGGAAGGTCCTTCGCCTGTTCCGGGAACGCCGTTTCCTCCCATCGAGGTTGGGAGATCGCTCTGATTCTTCTCCTGATTCGGAGTCGAGGAACGATTCGGATCGTCCGGCGCGTCGTGATCAACTTCGGCGGCTCCGCCTTCTGGAACGTTAGAACTACCCTGGAGTTCAGGCGAATCGCGATTGATCGAATCTGCCGCAGTTCCCGCAGACTGATCAAGAGGATCAAGCATGACGTTGGCGTCGTTACGCTTTTGATTTGGTGAGGAGGTTTCCGGTTGGTCTGGAGCGACGTTCTGAGCGAGGTAGTCGTTTCCCTGAGGATTGACGTCGTCTTGTCGTCGTCTCGTGTTGGGATCAATTTTCTCCGGATTCTCCGCCTGATAGACAGGGGATTTTTCGCTTGGTTTTTCTGAGCTTGTACGTGTAGGAAGATTACGTTTTTCCTGAGCGTCGTCGAGATTATCGGAGGAATTGAATTCGGGATCGACTTCGTCTTTCGAGTCGTGTGGAGCGCTTTGCGTGTCAGAAGGATCGCGTTCGAACGATTGTCCGGACGGTGATCCGTTGTTTCGTTTTTCTGCGCTTGATTCCTGATCGGACGATCCGTCGCCAGCTTCGGCTTGTTGTTCCTTCATGAAATCCAGAATCTTCTGGAACGCCTCATTGGGCGGGGTCTTGTTCTCAGAAGGATCGCCTTCCGAGGGATCGTTATCGCCTGAGGTATTTTCGGGATTTTGTTCTCCTGTTTCGTCAGAACGTGACGAACCGGTCTGAGAGGCGCCTTTCGTGTTTTCGTCAGAGGTTTCGCCGGACGTTCCGTCCGATTCCGCTTCTCCTTCTCTCTGTTCAGCGTTCTGACCGTTTTCCGGGGCTTGTTCGCCGCCTTTCGAGGGTCCATCCTCCTGCGTTGATTCGCTTCCTTCTTCCTGACCTTCTGATCCCTGTTCCTGAGATTCGCCTGCGCCGGAACTTGTCTCCCCTACGCCTGAGTTCTCGTTGTCAGAAGAAGCGGGGTCTGACTGTTCGCCCTCCTGACCGGACGTCTCGGAGCGATTGGCGTCTGATTCTCCCTGATTGCCTGAATTTTCGCCGTCTCCGGTCTTGCCGTCGGGATTGTTGTTTTCTCGCTTTTGTTCGTTGGAAGAGCCGTCTCTCTGAGAAGAGCCGGGCGCTTGCGCGTCTCCGGATTCCTCGTTTTGAATTTCTTTGGGCTCTTCTTCATTGGGATTGCTGGGATTATCGACAGGGTCGACCACGACGAAAATTCGTTTTTCACTTGTCCCAACATTTGCGTCCGGAAACCTGGAATCAAACGCGACTCCCCAGTATTCGAGCTCGTCGCCAACCTTGAGTCCGAGTTTTTCCGGAATAAGCGGGTAGGATAACGATTGAACCCCGACAAATGGCGTTGGAGCGTCTGGCTTGAGAGACGAATTTTGCGAATTAGAAAGAGGGAGTTCTATTGGCTTGGGATCAGATTTTTGATCGGCCTGATCGCCCTGATTCAAATTGGCGTATGCGACATGGAGCAAAACGCGCCGAAGCGAGTAGTCGGGATCCTCTGCGGAGAAATTAACGCGAAGGACGTCGTTCAGAGGAATCTGAAGAGCGCCGTTTCCCTCTGTTTCCCAGCGAATGACAGGAGGAAGGTCTGGAAGAATGGAAACGGTATAGATCTGAGCGTCCCTGTTTTTTTCGCCATTAACGTCCTCCGACTGGAGGGTATAGGTTGTAAACTCAGGTTTTTGATCCTGCTCGTCAGATTTTTTCCATTGGAGCGTAAAGCTGACGGTCGCGATTTCTGGTTGTGAGGGACTGATATCCATTCTTACGGCGCGCGTTTGGTCGCCGTCGGGAAGCAGATACGCTTTCGATAGCTTTTCGTTGGCCTGTGCGACGATTTCTACCGTCGTCCCCTCGACTGCGCGAACGTCTCCCTGATTGTCAAAGGTTTGCGGAGTAAGACCGGTATATTGAGGGAACCTCAACGTGGTCTTAACCACCCTGAAAGAAGGTTGTGGATGAACTGTCACACGGTATGTGTCGGAAGCGCTTTCGAATTGGGTTCCGCGTCCAGCGACAACCTTGTAGAGAAGATTTTCACGGAAGCCTTCTTCTCCTTCCGGCAAGGACGTCTTGAAGCGAGTCGGAGCGCTCGATTCCATCGGAATAGCGACGTTCGTGACGCGTCCGTCTTCCGTCGACCAAAGAATTTCGACCGTTTCGGAGGCCTTGGCGCCAGGAATTATCGCTTCGACGTCGATAAAATCTCCCTGAAAAACGTCCGCGTCGCCGGGGGAAACCGATTCAAAACGCAACGCTTGGGGACGTTCAATATTTGCGAGCGGGACGACGATTCGCGCGGCGGAAGCGAACGGACTTTTAGGAGAAAGAACGACGTAAACGGCGCCGATCAAAGCAAGACACGCAAGTGCGATTCCCCAGCGTATGAGAGATGAGCAGTCGACGGAGACGTCAGAATGAGAATTATTAGCCTGACGCGCTGCCTGAAGCGCGACGTTTTGAAGCACGGCGCGTCGAGTTTCCTCCGCCTGCTCGGTCGTGGCGTCGTTCAACGCCGGCTTTGACGACTTGATGGATCGTAAAACGCCTTCACGACAAAGCTGGAGCCAATTGATCGTAAGGTTATGCTTGTCCTGTTGCGTTTCTTCGAGGACTTTTGCCGCATAAAGCGCATTGACGCGCCTTCGCAGAACGGGCGCGAGTTTCCACAGAAAGCTGACCAGAGAAACGACGAGCAGAAACAGAATGAAGAAGACGCGTCCACGCGTAGAGAGCCCTTCGGAGAGGAGCCAGCAGTCGCACAGAACTCCCAGAAAAAGGACTCCGAACGCCAATGTGGCAAAAGCGCAGAACGCGGTAAAGAGATCGACGCGGCGAATTGCGCGCTGCGTTTTAACGAGTCTGGAGATCAGCGTCTTTTCCGCTTGTTTAACCGATTCCGAGTTGGACCCGTCGAACGGTGAGTCCGGCGTCAGAAACGACGTGGCGTCGGCGCTGGAATCGCGGGAACGAGGAGCGGTTTTCAGGACGGTGTTACGGTTCATGGCGTTAATCTGAGACTCGTGGGCGAGGGGGGCGCGCAGCGTTGCCGACAACGCCGCGCGCTTGAATAGACGACGTTCAACCGACTGGTTAGACGGTTTGATCCGTGGAAGTGATTGAAACCTCCTTCTTCTTGTTGCGGACAAACGGATAGACAAGCGCGCCAACCGCGATCACAAGGAGTGGGATTCCAACTAACGGTCGATAATAGATCCAACCAATGGAAATCGTGCCAAGACCGAGGAAGAGCGTTCCGCAGAACGCGACAACGTCGGTTCCGAATCCGATGATTCTGCCGGCAAATGGAATAAAGTCAGCCAAAACGACGAGAGGCGCAAGAATGACTTTGATCCCGATGAAGATGAAGAACAGTCCGAGGGCACGAACAATCCAAGCGATAAGTTTGTTCTCCTTCTGAGCGGACGTTATCATTTCTTCCAACGAATGAATGCCAGGCGTCTGGAGGAGAACGGAGCCCGTTTTGGCTTGGTAAGGAATGAGCGTGTTGCCATGCTGCTGACCTACAAAGCTCGTCGGACAGGGCGTTTCGACGAAGGAGAACGTGATTCTGACGTCGCCAATTTCGGTATGGGAAGGATCGCCGATATAGTAGCCGTTGCCATAAAGCTTGAGCTGAACGTTGGAGCCCGAATCGTTTGCCGGAGTCTGAGCGGCGGCGCCGTCTGTGGAAATATTGAGGTCGCTCGTGTTCGGGGACGTAGAGACGGAGAAATCCTGCGCGAAACGTTCGCCAATATTGGCGGGTCGATAAGCGTTCACGTCTTTCGCCGGACTGGGCGTGGCCTCTTCATTTTCCGCCGGCTTCGGCTGGTCAGGCGCTGGAACCGTGACGGAGTCCGGAGCGTTTCCTTCGGTTTGAGGAGCTCCCTTCGCGTCAGAGGACGACTGATTTAGGTTGTAATCGACGTTTGGCCCAAGAGCGTCGATCTGTTCTTTGGTGAGAGAGAACGCGCCGAGCGTCACGTTTTGAGCGGGGAAAGACTGTGAACTGTAGGGCATCGTCTTGGGGTTGTCATGGCCGGCTTCGTGGAAAGAGGAAGAGTCAATGAGCTCTTCAGACCAAACCCTTTGGTAGGAGTAGGACGTGACCTCTTCCTGGCCTCCGCCGGAGGTACGTCGCGTGTCTGTGTCAGTGTCCTCCTGCCACTGATACATTTCGACCTTACGATCAAGTCTCAGGGCTTTGAGGGAAATTCCAAATTCAGGATCAGAGACAACGTCTTCTGTGACAACGTCGCCAGAAGTATGGATTGGTTTGCCTTCGTTGGCGTCGTCGATCGTCTGTGGATCAACGCTTACTGCGACTTTTGCAACCTCTTTAAGGGCCTTAGTGCGTTTGATGGTTCGACCTTCGTTCCAGAAAAGAACTGCAATCGCCACAACGACGATCAAGATTCCTGCGAGGATTCCTTTAAATGAGTTTCCAGCGCGGGAACCCCAGGAAGTTGTGTTGGTTACGATGGACATGGCGGTGAGTTTCTCCCGACGAAAAAACGTCAAAAGTAAGTGATTTAGAGCTTCTGTGTGTAATGATAAAATCAGCGACAGCCGTCGTCGGCTGTGAACCGAAGGACGTCGCGAAGACGCCTTCCGATCTTTTGCGCATGCTTTTGGGAACGTGACAAAGGTAGGGTAACGACTACGTGAAGCGCGCAGAACGGCTATAAAAACTTCCTGATTTGGTTCGCCTTTGCAAAAAAACGCATTGCGGCAATCCATAATTTAACGTGGTTCCGTGAATATCATTGCTGTTTTATAAAAACAGAACAATTTCTGGAACAGGTTGTTATAGTCGTCCTGCGACGTTATTGAGGAATGCGATCAGTCAAGATATCCCCATCCGTCTCCGGGACCCGGAATGGCGATTTTATAACGGCCTCGTTCATCCGGTAGGGTCGGAGGAACGGCGTCCCAGGAATATTCGGACGGTTTGTCGCCGACAGACGCAAGCATTTCGTCCCACGTCACGTACTGGGCGTTGTAGGCCGCCATACGTCCGAGAATCGCCGCGCCAGTGGAGTTTGTCATGTAGTTGACGTTGTTGACGTAAGTTTGGCCGCCGCTGCGGACCGCGTCGATGAGGACCTTGTGTTCAACGACGTAACCTGAAACCTCGCCTCGTGGAATCTTGATTTCTTCCCCGCCAACGAAAACGCTTGCGACTGATTCAAGATTGCCAATGACGGCGTATCCCTTAGAGCCGTTAATCGTCGTCGTTCCGCGACTGAAGCATCCCGGGATTTGGCGCGAGAACGCGTAGAGGGAGCGACCGTCCTCAAACTCGTACACGGTTGCCATGGAGTCGTACATGTCGCCGTCGTCCGGTCCGCGTCGCGCGAGGCGACCTCCGAGCGAGTAAGCGCCCTTGGGCGGTTGGTCGTTGAAAGACCACAAGGCAATGTCGAGCTGGTGAATTGTGACGTCGTTGATGAACTCGCTTGCGATCCAGTTGAAATTCACCCAGTTTGTCATCTGATACTGCATTTCCGTTTGGCCTTCTGTACGCGGACGCGTCCACAAGGGACCGCCCATACGGTCGCCGCGCGCCGTGACAACAGAGCCGATAGCGCCGTCCTGAATGCGTTTCATAACTTCCTGCGCGGATTTGCCGTAACGGTTGACCAGACCGCCGACAATATTCAGGCCCTTTTTACGAGCAATTTCACCAGCTTCCTGAATTGTCTTGATTCCTTCGCCGTCGACGGCAACCGGTTTTTCTGCGAAGATATGTTTGCCTGCTTCCACGGCTTCCTTGATCATCGTGGGACGGAAGTGCTGAGGGGTCGTCAGCAGAACGATATCGACGTCGCTTTCAAGAACTTTTTTATAAGCGTCGAAGCCAATGAAAAGGCTGTCGTCGTTGATGGCGACACGATCGTCCCATTTTGCCTTAAGACCGTCGAGTTGGGCGGCGGCGCGCTTCTTATCGACGTCGGCGGCGACAATCAGCTTGACGTTTGGGTCCGCCGTAAGCGCGTTGTCGACCGCGCCGCAACCGCGACCTCCGCAACCAACGATACCGAGCCGAAGGGCGTTGTTTTCGCCCGCGTGAACTCGAGGGGTGGAAAGGGTGGAAGTCGTAGCAACCGTTGCGGAAAGAACGGCGCTTTTGACGAGGAAATCTCGACGGGACTGAACGCTCATGAGTTAACTCCTGTTTCCAATTTCATGGTTGCCGACGCCTCCTTCATATAAATCTGACGACAAAGGCGTCTGAATGCGGCGGGGGCGCTCGATTACTTGAAACGACTCAAGCCCCAGCGCTGGGAATTATAGTCGCAAACGACGGTGTTTTCAAGGGAAAGCCTTTTTCCTTCCCTGAATTTCGTTAACGTCGTTAATAATGGATTCAACGTTGAGACGCGAGGATGTTTTGACACGTCTTTTCGTCTTTTAAAAAACTCTTTTGATTGGCATGATAGAGTGCGACGCCGATTTCTTTACCGACTAATGTAATGTTTTTTTTCGTATTCTGCCTTTAAAATTTTTACAGCATGAGTACAATGACCGCGTTAAAAAAGTGTCGTTGTCGACGTTTTCCGTTCATAACGGGACGTCTGCCGTGTTGTGTGCGGGTGACGTGCTGAGACAACAGGCACGAAACAGACTCTTGCGATATTCCAATGAGGCAAGTTGCGATGTTAAAGGTTGTTCTTCCTGACGGTTCTGAAAAGTCATATGAAAATCGAGTCAGTCCTTTGGACGTAGCGTCCGAGATCGGTTCAGGTCTGGCCAAGTCGACGGTTGCGGCTGTTGTTACGATTCCCGATAACCTCGACGAAAACGGCGTTCCCGTCACGAAGACAACCTCGGCGACTGAACCGCTTCCCGAATCCGGCGTCGTAGAACTCCGTCTGCTTACGAAAAAGGATCCTGAAGCGCTTGAAATCATGCGTCACTCCTGCGCGCACGTTATGGCACGCGCGGTCATGCGCCTTTTCAAGGACGTCCAGCTTGCGTTTGGTCCGACGACGGAGACGGGCTTCTATTATGATTTTTGGAAGGAAGAACCTTTCACTGAAGAAGATTTTGCCAAAATCGAAGCCGAAATGGCGAAGATTATCAAAGAAGACGAGCCGTTCGAGCGCATCGAAATGAAGCGTGACGAGGCGATTGAGCTTCTCAGAGCCGCGGGTCAGTCTCTCAAGGTTGAACACCTCGAAACTGGCCTTGCCGAGAACGAAATCGTCTCCTTCTACCGACATGGCGAGTTCATGGATCTTTGTCGCGGACCGCATATCCCATCGTCCCGATTTATCGGCGCGTTCAAGATCATGTCCACTTCTTCCGCTTACTGGAAGGGGGACGCGAATAATCAGCAACTTTGTCGTGTTTATGGCGTTGCCTTCTTCGATAAGAAGGAATTGAGCGCCTACCTGACGCAACTTGAAGAAGCGAAGAAACGCGATCACCGCGTTCTTGGCAAGAAACACGAGCTTTTCTTGATTGACCACCGCGTTGGTTCGGGGTTGGTTGTATGGCTTCCTAAAGGCGCTCTTATTCGTAAACAACTTGAAAACTTCATTTACGAAGAACTGATCAAACGAGATTATCAGCCGGTCTACTCTCCGGTCATTTGCCGTGTTGAACTCTTTGAGACTTCCGGTCACTACCCTTACTATGCGGACAGCCAGTTTCCGCCGATCACCGTCGACGACGGCGACCGCTATCTTCTCCGTCCGATGAACTGCCCGCTTCATGTCATGGTCTATGAGTCGAAACCCCGTAGTTACCGTGAGTTGCCCCTGCGTATCGCAGAATTCGGAAACGTCCATCGTTTCGAGCAATCCGGCGAGCTTAGCGGTTTGACTCGCGTTCGTGGTTTTACTCAGGACGACGCACACATCTTCTGTACGGAAGAACAGGTTGAGGATGAGTTCAAGAATTGCGTCGACATGACTCTTAAAGTTCTCAAGACTATGGGATTCAGCGACTACGAGGTCCGACTCAGTTTCCGCGATTGGAAGAGTTCAAAGTACGTCGGTTCTGACGACGTTTGGCGTAAAGCCCAAGCGTCACTTGAGCGCGCCTGCAAAGAAATGGATCTTCCAAAACTCGAGATCGTCGAGGGCGAAGCCGCGTTCTATGGTCCAAAGGCCGACTTTATCGTCCGTGACTGCCTGGGAAGAAAGTGGCAACTTGGGACGATTCAGCTTGACTACAACCTCCCGAGTCCCCAACGCTTTAACCTGAAGTATGTTGGCGCTGACGGCGAGTTGCATCAGCCAGTTATGATTCATCGTGCTCCTTTCGGATCGTTTGAGCGTTTTACGGGCATTCTTATTGAGCATTTCGCTGCGGCGTTCCCTCTTTGGCTCGCGCCGGAACAGGTTCGTATCCTTACGATTTCCGAAAAGTTTGAGAATTACGCGAAGCAGGTCGCAGCTAAGATGAAGGCGGCGGGTTTGCGAGTTAAGCTTGATCTTAGTTCTGAAAAGATTGGCGCGAAGATCCGCGTGGGACGCAACGACCTTATTCCTTACCTCTGCGTCGTGGGCGCGAAGGAAGAGGAACTTGGCGCCGTTGGAGTGCGAGGTCGTAAACAAGGTGAAATGGGCGCGATTGACGTCGACAAATTCATTGCAGACCTCAAGCAGGAAAACGACGAACGTCGCCTTTGATCGCTGACTTTGCGGATTACAGGGCGTCGCCCCTGTAATCCCGGCGACGTCTGTTAATCTTTTTCCGGACTGGTTGTTTCCAGGCGTCGTTTTTTGTAAACTTAATTCTGATAGGTTTAAGCATGTTTCGGAGCAGTTCGTTTTTGACGGCAGTCAGAGCGTAGTGTTCCGGAATGTTGGTTGATGTGGCCGTCTTGCGGAGATTGGTTCTTCGTATTCAAGGCTTGGGGTCTTGTTTTGACCATTGGTCAGATAAAGGCGGCCAGGTTTCAAGAAAAGCGTAGGTTTTTCGTGATTACAGCTCTTACGTGAGTGAGGATTAAAAGGATGCGGACTCCAGTGTTTGAAAAGTATGGGTCTGGTTCTTCGTCGCGTTCGTCGCGTCGTGGTTTTTCGTTTCTGATCGTCTTGTCGATCGGATTCCTGACGTTGTTGGCAGGAGAAGGTTGCGGAGGGCGGCCTGCGACCCCGATCCATTCTCTTGACGATCTTAACCAACCTGGAATCGTTATCGGCGGCGAAACGGAAACGGTTTCACTGCGAATGGGACAGGAAGCCTTTCCCAAAGCCAAGATTGCAAACTTTTCCACTCCTGCCGACTGTTATGCCGCGTTGCTTGCAGGAAGAATTGACGCTGTCGCCTATGATCGTCCGCCCCTTGACTACGCCGCGACTCAGAATGACGCGTATGTCGTTTTGCCTCAAACTATCGGCGAGGGACACATCGCCGTTGGCGCGCCTCTGAACAAAAAAGAGCTCATGGCAAAAATCAACGAGTTTATTGCCCTCTATCGTGCTGAACACACCTATGAGGAGATGTGCAATAACTGGAACGGCGCTCTGAAACCCGTCAATCCGGAATCTAAAAGTTGTTACGAGGACATGTATAATCGTTGGGTTAATTCGATTGACCCTCCGATGCCAGATATCCCGAAACCTGAGAATCCCACAAACGCTGGCAAGCCGTTGATCGTCGGCAACGATCCTCAGAACCTTCCGATGTCGTTTGTCGACGGCAACAACGAAATGACCGGATTCGACACGGAGTTTGTCATGCGTTTTGCTCTCTGGTACAACGTCGAATTCGAGTTCAAACGTCTTTTCTACGACGCGTTGTTCCCTGCGGTCGAAAGTGGTCAGCTCGATTTCGCGGTAGGTAATCTTGATAAAACTCCCGAGCGTGCGGAAACAATGCTCTTTTCCGACGACTATATCGATTGTCCCGCTGGAGTTATGGTTCTCAAGAGCCGCTGGCAACCGCTCGAAGACGCTGCCCCCGCGCCTGAAGCCACGACTGAGTCCGAGTCCGATACGGTTCCCGAGGTGGAAGCCGCTCCGCAAGCCGAATCAGAACCGGCGGCCGAATGAGGCTCGCGTTGGATGGGGCTTTAGTTGGAATGGGCGTTTTTAGCGAGAGCGCCCGTTCCCTTTTCCCATCCCATAACGTAGCTATGCGTCTGCGACGTTTTCGGTCGTAAACGTGGTTCTTTTCTCCTGCGGCTTCTTCGTATGGAGCCGCTTTTCAAACGGCTAAGGAAACGACCGTGTCGATCGTTCTCTGAAGCGTCCTTTTCTTTCCGGTCGATCGTGCGTTCATTCTGATCGGCCGCGAGGAATTTGTCCGCGCGTTGACGCCTGTGGGCGTTAAAGGCGCTGGTAGCCTTATTTCCGGCTTGTTACGCGGTTGGTTTGGGAAATTGCGACAATTTGACGCCTTGATGCGTGGTTTGATCGAGCGCTTCCTGACGATTCTGGCCGTGACGACCGGTTTTTGACTATTTCGGCTTGATAAGAGTGAGGACTTAAGAGGGATGCGGGCTCTGGCGTCTAAGATTGTTGGGTCTGATTCTTCGCCGCTCGTAACGCGGCGACGTAACTGGTTTTTCTTTGTTCTTTTTGCGGTCGTTTTTGTCGTGGTTGCCTCTCAGGGGTGTGACAAAGGGGTTAAGCCTCCTGTTCATTCGCTGAAAGATCTTAATAAACCGAGACTTGTGGTTGGAGGCGAGGAGGGTACGCTTTCTTTCAGAAGAGCGCAGGAAGCCTTTCCTCTGGCGGAGGTTAGGCCTTTTGCCGACGGCGACGAACTCCTTGTGGCTTTGAAAGAGGGCTCGATCGACGCGGTCGCATACGATCGCCCTTACCTTGACTATTACGCCGCTGTAGACCCTGACTACTTTGTTCTCCCTGATTTTGTAGGGAAAGGTTTTATTTCCGTTGGCGCTCCGCAAAGTCAACGTGAGCTGATGAAACGTGTAAATGAGTTTATCGAGATTTACCGTTCGGAACTCTCATACGACGAAATGTGCAATAATTGGAACGGGGCGTTTAAGCCTGTCGAATCCAGTTCACCTTCTGCATATCAGGACATGTACGAGCGTTGGTTCAAGGCTTATGGCACGCGTCTTCCTGTAATTCCAGAACCCGAAAACCCGATTAATCCGGGCCGTCCGTACGTGATCGGCGTGGCAACGGACAACGCTCCAGCAGGTTTTCAGGATGAAGACGGCGACGCCTCGGGATTTGAAATTGAATTTGTCAAGCGGCTTGCGTTGTTTCTTAACGCCGAAGTGACCATCATTTCTGACGAATATGATAATCTCTTTCCAGAGCTTATGGACGAGAAACTTGATCTCGCCCTCGGCATGCTCGACAGAACGCCCGATCGTGAAAGTCTCGTTCTTTTTTCTGAATCCTATATTGATTCTCCCGCGGCGGTAATGATTTTGCAGAATCGTTATTCATACGAACCGGTTGCGTCTGTCAGTTATGCGGGCGCCGGCGCGGCGTTGACGGTTGAGGATATGACCTTCGTGCAACGCATGAAGAGAAGTTTCGAGAAGACGTTTATTGTCGATAATCGCTGGAAGCTTTTTGTCGACGGTTTGACGAATACCATCTATATTACTGTAGTCGCGACGGTTCTTGGAACGCTCATGGCGTTTGTTCAGTGTTACATGCGTCGATCGAAACGTACCTGGCTTCGTTATCCCGCTCAGATCTACATCGCGATCATGCAGGGGACGCCGATTCTTGTCATCCTGCTCGTGCTTTACTATGTCGTTTTTACCAGACTCAAAATCAGCGGGGAACTTGTCGCAGCGATCGCGTTGGGGCTTAATTTTGCCGCCTATGCCGGGGAGCAGATGCGCACCGGCGTCGATGGAATTGACAAGGGACTTCTTGAAGCGGCGCGAGCGCTCGGATTTGGACGTTTCGACGTTTTTCGAAAGGTGATTTTCCCAATCGCCTGCCGTCGGATCATGCCTGTCTATAAGGGCGAGTTCATTTCGCTTCTGAAATCAACGTCGATTGTCGGTTATGTCGCGATTCAGGACCTGACGAAGGCGAGCGATATTGTTCGTGGACGAACTTACGAGGCGTTCTTCCCGCTTATTGCGACGGCGCTGATTTATCTTATTACGGCGCATATGCTTGCGTCTGGTTTCGCGTACCTTGAATATCGTCTGAATCCTGTTACCCGCCGTAGGCGTGCGAAAGGGGAGGTGAGCGTATGAGTCCTGACGCTCCTATTCGAAGCATGATTGAAGTTAAAGGTCTGTGTAAGACCTTCAACGGAGTCCACGTCCTTCGTAATCTTGACGCTACGATCAACAAGGGCGAGATCGTGTCAATTGTCGGTCCTTCCGGCGCGGGTAAGAGTACGTTTCTGCGGTGTCTCAACCTGCTGGAAACACCAGACGACGGCCACATCTATGTCGATGGCGTAGACGTCGATAAGATGGACGTGCGCAAGTTGCGGATGAAGATGGGAATGGTCTTTCAGCAGTTCAATCTGTTTCCGCATCTCTCAGCGCTTGAAAACATTATGCTTGCTCCAACCTCTCTTAGGAAAACTCCAAAGGCGGAAGCAAAAGAGCAGGCCCTTGAATTACTCGATAAAGTCGGTCTCTCTGGTAAAGCCTGGGCGTTTCCATGGGAACTGTCCGGCGGTCAGCAGCAACGCGTTGCCATCGCTCGTACGCTGGCGATGAATCCTGAGATCATTCTCTTTGACGAACCGACCTCTGCGCTCGATCCTACGATGGTCAACGAAGTTCTGGGCGTAATCCGAAGTCTTGCCGACGAAGCGGGAATGACTATGGCCATCGTTACGCACGAGATGCGTTTTGCGCGCGAAGTCTCCGATCGTGTTTTCTATATGGATCAGGGCGTCGTTTATGAGGAAGGCTCTCCGGAGCAGATTTTCGATCGTCCAAAACGCGATCGTACTCGCGCCTTTATTCGTCGGGTCGATACTGTTCGTTTCGAGATCAACGAGGACGACTTCGACTTCTATCGTTTTGACGCTCAGCTTGACGATTTCGCCATGAAACATCTTCTTGAGCCTGAACGTCGTCAGCTCTTAATCGACGTATGCGAGGAACTCTTCGACAATTTCTTCTTTACATTTGTCCACCAGCTTTCCTTTGCTCTGGGAATAACGGAGAAACGTGAGGTGGAACTTCGATTCACCTATGGAGGTCCCGAGGTTAATCCGATGGTGGACGATTCTGGCGCCAGTCTTTTTGCCAGAGCCATCATCAAGAAGAATGCTTCTGAAGTCGATTTTGAGCGTGTTGGGGACGAGAACGTGCTTGAACTAGTGATTCCTAACGTCAAGACTGTATAACGTAAGAGTTGTGCGGTATTTGAGTTTTTGAAACGGGACGTCGCGTAAAAACGTCGCCAAACGTAAGACAATCCTTTGCCGTGAATTGACGATTACGGAAGGATGAGAGAAAGACACGCCGCGTCTAAGTTTAACGGGAACTCTGTTAAATAAGCGCGGCGCGTTCGTTTGGGTATGAACGCGCCGGCGGTTTGTCATGCACGAGGCTTTAGAGCCTGATAGATTCGTTCAAAATCGTCGTTTGAGTTGAATTGAATGACGAGCTTGCCTTTACCCTTATCATTGGAAGTGAGTTTAATTTTCATTCCTAACCACGATCGGAATTGTCTCTCCAGTTCCTGAATGCGAGGGCTGACTTCTTTCCGGGGCGGAGGCGGTTGAAGGACTCCATTTGCGAGGGCTTCGCGCACGATGGCTTCCGTCTGGCGAACGCTGAGTTGTTCGGCGACAATTCGATCAGCGAGCTTTTTCTGATCCCATTCTTCGAGCGGGAGAAGCGCGCGAGCATGTCCCTGAGAGAGCTCTCCGCTGCGAATCATTTCCTGGACTTCTTCATTCAGGTCAAGCAGGCGCATTAGATTCGTGACGGTGGAACGTTCGAGCGCGAGCCGCTTCGCGAGTTCTTCGTGCGTTCCGCCATAGAGATCAAGATAATTGCGAAACGCAGTCGCCTTTTCAAGTGGATTGAGATCTCGTCGCTGCATATTTTCGGTGAGCGCGAGCTCCGCCATTTGGCGATCGTCGACGATGATCTGGATTGCGGGTACCTTTTTCCAGCCTGCCTCTTGCGCGGCGCGGAATCGTCGTTCACCGGCGACAAGTTCATATCGATTCTCTTTCCGGCGCAGTACGATTGGTTGGAGCATACCGTGCTGAGTCAGACTTTCTTTGAGTTCGTTGAGTTCTTTTTCGTTGAAATTCAGACGTGGTTGATATGGGTTGGCGTCGATAAGCGCGACGTCAATTTCTGTAGCGACGCGTCCGTCCGAGAAGCCAGCGAGAGCGCGATCTTTTTTAGCCTCGATTTCTGCGGCGTCGGAACGTCGGACGGCTCGGCGAGCGGCGACCGTTTCCGAGGTTTCTTCCGTCTGGTTGATCGTAAGTATCGAAGGATAAGACGTTTCTTTGTCTTTTGCGTCAAATGAACCGCTTATGGTTTCTTCAGAATAGGCCTCGTTGGCAGCGGCGACTTTACTCAACAACGATTCCAGTCCACGTCCTAATCGTTTATCTTTAGACACGTTCCAATACCTCCAGACAGAGTTCGATATAAGCGCGCGCGCCGCGTGAACGCGGCGCATAATCGAAAATCGGTTTGCCGTGACTTGGCGCCTCTGCGATAGCAACGTCACGCGGGATAGTCGTTCTGAATACGACGTCGCCGAAGAAGTCGCGAACCTCATGGTCGACCTCGCGCGTTAGTTCGAGCGACGGATCGCACATCGTTAGCACAACGCCGCCATATTCAAGCGCACGGTCTTTACGTTTCATAGCCTTTCCAATAATCTCGATCATCTGCACGAGTCCCTCCATCGCGAAAAACTCGCATTGAATCGGGGTGAGCACGTCGGTGGACCATGCCAGCGCCGCTTGAGTGAGAGGCCCCAACGACGGAGGACAGTCGATGAAGACGTGATCGTAGCCGCGCGTTTCGCGAGACAGATGCAACGTCATCTGATCGAAGATTTTGGGATCATGCGCGCCAGCGAGTCTTTCAACGTCTCCGAAGCTACGGCAACCGGGGAGAACGTCGAGCCCGCATGACGTTTTACGAATTGCGCGTCGCAATGGCTCGCCTGTTACGAGCGGATGACGCAACGTGGGATCCAGCCCCATGCCACTTGTGGCGTTGCACTGAGGATCAAGATCAATAAGCAACGTTGAAGAACCAGCGCGAACGAACCCTGCCGCGAGCGAAATCGCGGTCGTTGTTTTACCAACCCCGCCTTTCTGATTCGCTATACAAAAGGTTCGTGTCACCGGTTCCAACTCCATTGAATAATTTGGGCGTTTCCATACGTTTGTTTTTCCCGAATTCTCTTGGAGAAATCCGGTCGCCTCGCGATTATAGCAGCTATGACGCTTTGAAGAAACGTCAGTTTTTTAAAAAAACGTCAACGGAATATATTATCCAAAACTGTTACTGTTCTAAGCAAATTGGATATCCAGACCAAGGGCGATGAGCTAATAAGCTTGACGGTCGATTTTTTCTGGTTTATACTGAACCTCAGGCAGTGTAGAGGTCGCGCGTCACAGTGCGCGGCGTTTCAGGCGCGCGTAATCGGCAATGGATTGAAAATGATGGAGTTAAAGCGTTCCGGAAGGCCCTTTTTTGAATCCAGTCTGGAGATAAAGTGTCTTTTTTTCTTTGGCGTCGCCCTCGCCGTCGTTATTGTAATCAGCGTTCTCCTCTACTATAAGGCGACCAAGTCGCAGGTTGAGGCGCAGAATCCGCTTATGGGCAAGCTTGTGAGCGAACGTGAGTTTCTCCTGACCCATATCAAGGGACTGGCGTCGGAAAGCGCGTCAGGCAGAACCGGCGGAGTGTCGGAGACGAGCGACGTTAACGATTTTATCGATTCCATGACGACGTTGAGTGAAAAAATCGGCGGCATAGCGGAGCGTGCTCGGTTTGAGACGCGGTTGATCCGAACGAGAAAACCCGACGTGGACGACGCTGACCTGGACGAGGAACTCGACGAGTTTGAAAAGAGGATGCTGGAAGAGCTCGACTCGAAGCCCGCCACGATCGACGAAACTTCCGGCGAAGTCTTCAACGCCCCTATTCAACGCTTCGATTCTGAAGGACGTTACTGTTATTATCAGCCATTGAGGCTTGAACGCACTTGCTGGAATTGTCACCGGGAGATTATGGGGGATTCAACGCTTGAACTCGGCTCGACGCTTGGCGTTATTCAGGTTACGATTCCCGAACCTCCGGCAAGAAAGGAAAGCGCCAGACTTTGGACGCTCCTGCTTGGGGGCGCGATCGTTACGGCGTTTCTTGCGTTAATTGCATTCTATATTGTTATTCGCGTTGTCGTTGTCAAACCGTTACGAAGTCTTCGCGAGGTTAGCGAAGCGATTGGCCGCGGCGACGTGTCCAAGCGCGCCGAATTGCAGACGGGCGACGAATTTGAGGCTCTTGGCGTCGCGTTCAACAAAATGTTGCGATACCTTGTTGCAACGCAGGAACGTTTGGGTTCTTTGAACTCGGAATTGGAAAAAAAGGTTGACGAGCTTGCTCAGGCAAACCTGAGGCTCTTCGAATCCAACCGTGTAAAATCCGACTTTATGGCGACAATGAGTCACGAGCTCCGCACGCCTCTCAATAGTATTCTTGGCTTCAGTCAGATTTTGGGTTCGATTGAATCTCTTGACGATCGCCAGCGCAAGTACGTCAACAACATCAACAACTCTGGAAATTCTCTCCTGAATATGATCAACAATATCCTCGATATGGCGCGTATTGAGGACGGACGCGTGGAGGTGAAGCTTTCGGACTTCAAGATTGAAGCGGTTGTGCTCGCGCAGTGCGACATGGCTCGGCCTCTTGTCGACAAGAAAAATCTTGAGTTAACGACGAAATTTGCCGCCAATCTTCCCGCGATGCGTCAGGATGAAGCGCGAATCCAGCAGATTCTCAACAACCTGCTGTCCAACGCAATCAAATTTACCCCTGAAGGAGGCAGAATCCAGATCATGATCAACCGGATCTTGCGTCCCTCCGTTACAAAATCGCTCACTGCTCCCGATTCCGACGAGATCCCCTTTTTGGAAATGAAAGTTAAAGATTCGGGCGTCGGCGTTGCAGAAGAAGATCGACAGGTCATTTTCGAAAAGTTTCGTCAGGGTAAAAGTTCCGCAGGCGGCAGCGCCATGACGCGTGAATACTCAGGCAGCGGCCTGGGGCTGTCTATCGTTCGCGAGCTTTGCAAACTGCTTGAGGGCGAGATTCTGCTTGAGAGCCAGCCGGGATTTGGAAGCGTCTTTACTGTTCTTTTGCCGTGGCGGCTGAATTTACCGACGCTTACGGAATCGCCGATGCAGTCGGAAATTCAGGAATTTGCCAAAGCCGGCGTTTCCCGAAAGACGGGAACGTTTAATCTTCCAGAATCTGCAGAAAAGTAACCTTGTTGAGATAGCGTTTTTTTCAATAAGATAGAGCAGTTTGGCCTTTCGTGACCTTCATTTTACGCAATCCGAAAGAAAGTTCCCCTATGAAACGTTATATTTTTCCTTCGCTGTCCTGCGCGATAGCGATCGTTCTTTTGGCTCAGGCCGTTATTGCCGCCAACTCGAATTCGAGCGCCAAATACGACGTCTCAAAGCCGTTGCAACTTGTTCAAGCTGGCCAGATACCGCTTGGCGAACATTATCCTCCAACTCTTGATTTTAAGGCGCAATGGATCGCAGCCGCCGATCTTCCTGATCCGATTCTCCCGAATCTTTGGCTGGCTTATCGCAAGACAATTGAGCTTGATTCCGTCCCGTCCAAAGCGATTTGTCGTATTGCCTGCGATACGAAATATTGGCTTTATGTCAACGGCGAGAATGTGGTTTTTGAAGGCGGACTCAAACGTGGCCCGACTCCCCATGACTCTTACTATGACGTCGTTGATCTTAAACCGTACCTCAGGGAGGGTAAGAATACGATTGCGGTTCTCCACTGGTTCTTCGGCAAGCAGGCTTTCTCCCATGTTAATAGCGGTTTCCCGGGCTTCCTTTTTGACGCGACGACCAACGGCGAATCAGGGCTCTATCTTATAAGCGATTCTTCCTGGAAGACGTCCGTTTATTCTGCAGTTCCCGAAGGTTTGAGCTGTCCTAATGTAACTGAGCGCGGACAGAAAGAGATATGGGTAAAATTCGACGCTTCTAAAGTTGCAAAGGATTGGCGTGAAAAGACGTCTGGCGCGTACGAAATGACGACCGCCGATCCGCAACCGAACCGTCGTCTCGGAGAGTGGAACGTTCGCTTTAACGCCCAGTATGATTTTGACGGCGACTGGAAAGCCGCGGACTTCAACGATTCCTCTTGGAAAAACGCTCGCGAGCTGGGACTGGCTTACAATCCTGCAACGAAGAAACCTCTTGCGCCGTGGAATTACCTTTTTGAGCGTCCGTCTCCTCTCTTCAAGGACTGGGGCTTGCATGATTATGTCGCCATCACCGAAGAACCCCAGAAAGACGGCGGGCTGAAAGTCGTCTGCGACCTTCCGTACAATCTCCACGCGACTCCGTACCTCAAGGTTGAAGCTCCCGCTGGCCTTACGATTGATATGCGTACCGACGACTACATGGGCGGGAGCGAATACAATGTTCGCGGCGAATACGTCACAAAAGAAGGTGTTCAGGAATACGAGTCCCTTGGATGGATGAACGGCCACCACATGATCTATACGTTGCCTGCCGGCGTTAAGCCGCTTGCGTTGCGTTACCGTGAATCTGGCTATAACACGACGTTCGTTTCCAATTTCAAGTGTGACGACGATTTCTATAACAGGTTTTGGAGAAAAGCCGAACGCACGCTCTATGTCACGATGCGCGACTCCTACTTCGATTGTCCTGACCGGGAACGATCGCACTGGTGGGGCGACGCTGTCAACGAACTCGGCGAAGCTTTCTATGCGCTCGATCGTAACGCTGACGCGATTCCTCGCAAGGCGTTCTACGAACTTGCCCGTTTCCAGCGCGCCGACGGTACGATGTACGCGCCGATTCCCGACGGAAACTGGTCTAAGGAATTACCCGCTCAGATCCTCGCGACTGTAGGCGCCTGTGGACTTGGCGTTTATTCCTGGTTTTCCGGCGACTTTGAGACAGCCGAAGACGTCTATCCCGCCGTTAAGCGTTACCTTATGATCTGGGAGTTTGACAACGACGGCGTCATTAAAGTTCGTAACGGCGACTGGAGTTGGGGCGACTGGGGCGAAAACATTGACCTTCGCGCGCTTCTCAACTGTTGGTATGCCCTTGCGCTCGACGAAGGGATTACGTTGGCCGATCGTCTCGGCGATCAGGATGGTTTGAAAGAATTCAAGGAACGTCGTGAGAAGCTTAATGAGAACTTCAACCGTGTTTTTTGGACCGGCTCTGCCTATCGTAGTCCTGGGTATGAAGGCCGTACCGACGACCGCGCTAACGCAATGGCGATAGTTGCAGGTTTCGTTGAACCTTCCCGATACGACGACATGCTTGACGTTTTCAAGACGGAAGAAAACGCCAGCCCCTACATGGAAAAGTATGTTCTTCAGGCTCTCTTCATGATTGGTAAAGGGGACTATGCGATCGAGCGTCTCAAGAAGCGCTTCTCGAAGATGGTGAACCATCCGGACTACACAACTCTTTGGGAAGGTTGGGGAATTGGCGCCGAGGGATATGGCGGAGGGACGGTCAACCATGCGTGGAGCGGCGGCGGTCTTACTTGCCTTGCTCAGTATGCCGTTGGGCTCGTTCCTGTCGCGCCCGCGTTCAAGGAATTCGTTATTCAACCGCAACTTGGATCGCTCAAAGCGATTTCCTACAGCGCTCAAACCGCTTCTGGAAGAATAGCCGTTGAACTGAACAAGTCGGACGACGCGTTTGAAGTTTCAGTTAACGTTCCTGAGAACGTCAGGGGGTGGATTGCCGTCCCGGAAGGATATGACGTTTCCCCGGCCTCCGTCGCGAAGAACGTCCCCGAATACAAGGCCGTCGCGTCCCCTGTGAGCGGTTATGTTGAAGTCAAGCCAGGCGATAACAAACTATCGTTTGCTCGTAAGAGATAGACAACTTGACCGGGTAGCTTGACCTTTTTAGAAGGGCGCTCGAATTTCATTCGAACGCCTTTCTTTTTTTTCATGGCGAACTCTCGACTTTGAATTGGTGGAAGATATAGCTAAAAATAACGACGTGTTAATGCTATGTGCCTTGACTTTTGACTTTTCAGCGATAAACTTATGGGATAATCCGCTTCTTGTATACGGACGCGTTTTCCTCAAGAGGACGACGTGACCGCGCGCAGAACCGGAATCGTATTTTCGATACTGCTTTCCCTGTTTGATAGGCAACGAGGTAGATTCAAAGAGATTTCCTTGGATCATGGCGACCGAAAGGGACTGCCAGCGTCGGAGTTTAGCGTCTGTGTTTTGACGCCCTGATTCGCATCCTGATAATAACCTTGTCGAGAGCGGGTCATAACTCGTTCGAGACGATGTTTGCCGCCTCTTCGTAGGGGCCGGACGCTACCGTTTTGATAGCGTTCCTATTTTACTGAAGACGATCGCATGAATCCTGACGAAATTAAAAGGCTTGTAGAACAGATCTACCTCGAGAAGGGGATCGATAAGGAAACTGTTTTCCAGTGCATCGAAGAAGCGCTGATGACGGCTGCGAAACGCCATGGAAGCGGCTCCGACGATTCAGAGTACAAGATTTCTATCGAGCGTCAAACTGGCGAGATTTTCGCATATCGCGACAATGTTCCAATTACGACGGCTGAGATTACGGAACGCGCCGGCGCGCAGTCTGCTCGCCAGAGCATATCGCAAAAGATTCGTGAAGCTGTCCGTGATTCCATCTACAACCGTTACGTCGATCGTCTCAACAACAAGCAGGAACTGGTCACGGGCGTCGTTCGTCGCGTTGAGCGAGGCGGGGTTGTTGTGATCATAGACGACAAGCAGGAAGCGTGGCTTCCTAACAGCAATAAGATTCGCGGTGAAATTTACCGCAATGAGAACGTCTATGATTTCGTGATCGAGAGCGTAGAGAAGGCCGGTATGAAGGCGCGTATCGTCCTCAGCCGAAAGAGTAAGCTTCTTCTGCGGCGTCTCTTTGAACGCGAGTGTCCCGAAATTACCGACGGCACAGTTGAGATCGTTGAAATAAGTCGCGATCCTGGTTTTCGAGCTAAGATCGCCGTTCGTTCCAACGACAGTCGCGTGGACCCGCTCGGCGTTTGTTTGGGCGTCCGTAATTCTCGTTCCATGAGAGTTTCTAAGGCTCTTAACGGCGAACGCATTGACGTTGTTCTTTGGAGCGATTCTACGTCTGAGTTCATTCAGAATGCGCTTTCTCCGGCAAAGGTTGACGAAGTTATCCTTTGTCCGAGGCTTGACCGCGCCATCGTGATGGTTCATCCTGATCAGCGTTCCCTCGCGATTGGTAAACGTGGTCAGAACGTGAATCTCGCAAAGAAACTTCTTGGCGGTTGGGAACTCGAAATCTTGACCCACGATGATAATGGTCAGGATGAACTCGCAGAGATGCTCGACAGGGCGACGGTCGAATTTGGTAAGATCGAGGGTCTCACGCCGGAGATTGCTGATATCCTTGTAGGAGAAGGTTTCACCTCCTATTACGACCTTTCCTGCATTGAACCCGAGGATTTCATGGAAATCACAGGCGCTACGCAGGAGTTAACGACTTCAATTTTGGAGAAGGCTGAACAACTTGCAGAGGAGCAGGAAAAAGAGGCCGAGGAACGTCGTAAGGAGGAGTTGCATAATCGATCTCTGGAAGAACTTCGGGGCGCAGGGGGTCGCCGTCAGAACGATCTTCGCGGGCCGCGTAAATTTGACGCGGGAGAAGATCTTTGATTTTTACTTGGGTTCCTTGCTTTGGAGGGATAAACTAAGGTTAGTTCAGTTTGAGCGTGTTGGCGTCGCCGAGACGCCGTCAGCCTTTCGTGTTTGTAAGTAATCAGGTTTTGAGGGACGATTTTCGATGGTCGTCGTTGTCTGCGCTTTAAGCGAGCGTGGGACGGCGTTAGCTCCTTGTTCGAAATTCGGTTATTGAACCTGACCGTAGTTTTGATTTAAGACTTGCGAGTTTCTCGTCGTCCTGCGCGACGAGTTGCGATCCATTTCAATTAGCAGTTGAGAGAATTAACCATTGTCGATTCGAGTTTACAGTCTGGCAAAACAGCTCCAAAAAGATAATAATGTTATTATCGGCGTCTGTAATAAACTTGGTATAAAGAGTAAAAATAAGAATGCCAAGACGGGCTCCGAGGGAGGCCTCGTCGCTCTTTCTACTCTTTCTGATGAAGACGTTGAGCGGATTAAAGAATATTTTGCCAATGAGACTCCCGTCAAGAAGCCTTCGTTCCGTAACCTGATGGAAGCAGATCTGGCGGCGCCCCTTGAACCGCCGAAGCCAACACATTCCACTTCTGGCAAGATGCGTCGTATCCAACCCGCGAGAGGACGCATCACTGAAGTTGATCCCAATAAACGAGCAGTCTCTGCCGCGATTCCGGTTAAAGAAACTTCCAAGGTTGACGATTCTGTTCCTTCAGAGGTTTCTGATGTCAAGCCCATTGAGGCGCCGCCTGTTGCGGAGACCGTGGAAACGGCTGTTCCCGTGAAGGTTTCGGTTGACGAAACGGTTCAGACGTCAGGTAAGGAAGAGAGCGACGAGAGAAACGATCGTCCTTCGCCAGCTGTCCTTCCTGAAGCTGAGGCGGAAGTGAAGGAAGAGACTCCCGTCAAAGACACGGTTGCGGTTGAAACCAAGATTAACGAAGAAACGCCTGCTCCGACCGAAGTTGTATCGGACCACAAAACCGAAGCTGAGACGACTGTCGCTGAGCCGACTGTCGCTGAGCCGACTGTCTCTGAGCCGACTGTCGCTACGGCGGCTGAAACGCCCTCGAAGGAAGAAGCCGCTGAGAAAGTGGAGAAAAAGGAGCAACATCCTGCGACGCCTCTTCGTAAGGCTCCTTTGCGTCAGGCTTTGGACAACCGTAATGGCCGGGACGGTCAGCGTCGTGGTCGCGAGCGCGAAAAAGACAAGGACAGGGGAATCAGGGACAGAGACTCCCGGCGGAATGCTCGTCAACCTGACGTCCATCCCATGCGTCCCGCGCCCGTTGCTTCCTCGTTTATCGCGCAACTTGAGTCGAGGGCGCAGATTCTCGATGAAATGAAGCGGCCTCCTATGATCACGACTCAGCCAAACGATAGAGTCCGTGTTCTGGGCGCGTCTACCCCCAAGCCAAAGTCGGAGTCTTCCACCTCTCAGAGTGGTTCTTCCGCTCGTAATAATTCTCCGAAGACGAATCTTAATCTCCACCTCGCTCCGATGCCCGCCGAGCCTGTCCGTCCCATAAAGAAGGCGGTCAAGGAACCGGTTGCTCAGAAGCCTGAAAAACGTCTTCCTCCAGAAGCCCTTCGCGCGGCGGCAAGCGGCAATCTCGGACCCCTTGCACGGAAGCTGCGCGCTCAAAAAGAAGGCGGTCCTTCCGGCCCGCTGACGGGAACGTTGGGTCGTAAATCAGGCGGTCGTTCCACTCAAGACGGCGGCGTTTCCGGCGACCGTTTTCAGCGTTCTGGTTTTTCGCCGCGTGGTGGCGATTCTGGATTCGGCGCTACTCAGGGAGGCTCCTCTGAATTTGGAAACGGTCGTCGTTCCAAGAAGGGCGGCAAGGATCGGGACGAAGTCGAGGGACGTGAGGACGTGCGCGGCGCTTCCCGTCGTCGTCAGGGCAACGAATCGAGACGCCTGCGCAACGGCGAAGACGAGTCCTTTGATTTCCGTTATTCCACGCGATCCGGCGGCCGTTCTGCTCGTCGTGATAAGAGCTCTTCTTCCGGAGGCAGCACTATGCCGCGTAAGAACGACGTTGTGATTGAAACCCCATGTTCTGCGAGGCAGTTTGCCGAAACGACAGGGCTTTCGGTCCCCGTTGTTATCAAAAAACTGATGGAACTCGGGTACATGTTGAATGTGAATCAACCGCTCGAGACAGAAACGCTGGAACTGCTCATCGTCGCGTTTGAACTTAAGGCGACCATTAAACAGGAAGCGACGCTTGAGGAACTTTACGTAGATACGGCGTATG
The DNA here is from genome assembly GCA_902772705.1 of uncultured Planctomycetota bacterium. Lineage (GTDB taxonomy): Bacteria > Planctomycetota > Planctomycetia > Pirellulales > Thermoguttaceae > RUG369. Next base: position 4,916 of record CACYBR010000047.1, on the reverse strand, counting down.
ACTTTGTCGACCCGCCTGAGACGCTTGTGCCTCGCGCGCCTGTCGTCACCTTCCTTGGTCACGTTGATCATGGTAAGACGTCGTTGCTTGACCGTATTCTCCACCTGCATGTCGTTCAGGGAGAAAAGGGAGGTATTACGCAGCACATTCGCGCGTATCGTGTCGAGACGCCCGGTGGTCCTGTTACGTTTGTCGACACTCCAGGTCACGAGGCTTTCACCGAAATGCGCGCGCGTGGCGCAAACGTTACCGACGTTGCTGTTCTTGTCGTTGCCGCCGACGACGGCGTCATGCCGCAGACGGAAGAAGCGATCAGCCATGCTAAGGCGGCTGGAGTTCCAATCGTCGTGGCGCTGAACAAGATGGATCTTCCTGGCGTCAATCGCGACAAGGTGATCCAAGAGCTCGCCTCTAACGACCTGATGCCAAGCGAATGGGGCGGCGACGTGGAAATCGTTGAAACGAGCGCCGTTACCGGCATGGGAGTCGACACGCTCCTCGAAACGTTGCTTATGGTCGCTGAACTTCATGAGCTTAAGGCTAACCCCAATCGCGCGGCGATGGGCGTCGTTTTGGAGGCTTCGTTGAAGTCGGGCGAAGGCGTCGTTTGCACGGCGCTTGTTCAGAAGGGTACGCTTCGTCCCGGCGACGTGGTCCTCTGCGGTTCTTCTTACGGACGCGTTCGCTCAATGAACGACACGCTTAACAAGCAAAAGCGTATTAAGGAGGCCGGGCCGGGCGTTCCTGTTTCTATGACGGGTCTTGACGTTGCGCCTGACGCCGGCAGTCGATTCGTCGTGCTCGACGACGTCGCCGTCGCGCGTCAGATTGCGGAAGAGCGTGCGAAGCGCGCCCATGAGGTTGAACTCGCCGGCGCTCCTTCTCACGTCACGCTCGAGAGCCTTTTTGAGCGTATCAATTCCGCGAAGACGCAGCAGACCCTTAACGTCATTATTCGCGCCGACGTGCGCGGTTCTATCGAAGCAATTCGAAAGGAACTTGGTAAGCTTGAGCATCCTGAGGTCAAAGTCAAGATTCTTCAGGCCTCGGTAGGCGGCGTCACGGAAGCGGACGTTCATCTTGCCGACGCTTCCGACGCGGTCATCGTCGGGTTTAACGTTGTTCCTGACGAAGGCGCGCGCGCGCTTGCTGAGGCGAAAAAAGTCCAGATTCGTCGTTACGACGTCATCTATAAGCTCACCGAAGATATCCGCGCCGCGTTGGAAGGCATGCTCAAACCCGTCGAGCAGGTCAAAGAACTTGGACGCGCTCTTGTTCAGCGCACGTTCAACATCAGTCATGTCGGCGTTATCGCCGGTTGCCGCGTTCTTTACGGCATGATTGAGCGTGACTGCCAGATTCGTGTCATTCGTGACAGCCGTATTATTGGCGAATATAAGCTTGAAACGCTCAAGCGTGAAAAGGACGACGCCAAGGAAGTACGCGAAGGTTATGAGTGCGGCATGAAGCTCAAGAATTACAACGACGTTAAGGAAGGAGACGTTCTGGAGGCCTACAAGATCGAGGAGGTGGCCAGAACCTTCTGACATGAGGAAACCTGCCTGAAGACGACGACATGATTCGGTTTGTTTTCAGGCGGGACTCTTCTTTACAACGAATAGATTTGTGGATAGAATTCCAGCGCGTGGTTTATGCGTTGCATTCGTCTTTATATAGAGGAGCTTGGGCTTGATGGCTTCGAGACGAACGTTAAAGGCTGCCGAAGCAATTCGCGAGGTTGTCGCTATGTCGATCCTCACCGATCTTAAAGATCCTCGGGTCGTGGGTTCGACGATTACCAAAGTCGAAGTTACTGCGGATATGCGTCAGGCCAAGGTCTACTTTATGATTCTTGGGGGAGAAGGGAAAGAACGTAACGCCCTGCGCGGACTCCAGAGCGCCGCAGGCTTTTTGCAACAGAAAGTAGCTCGCAGGATTGACTCACGCTATACGCCGACGCTTCAGTTTGCCGTTGACGAGGGCGTCAAAAACCTGATGGAAGTTTCTCGCATCCTTTCCGAGGAACACGCTCAGAGCCGGGAGGAACAGGAAAACTCCGCTGAGATTGACGAATTCGAAGAAGAAGATATCGAAGAGGGCGACTCCTCGGAGGAGAAAGAATAATGGAATCGTCGCACGACTGAACGTTTCGTATGTTGAGGTCGAGGTCACTTTATTCTTTTTCCGTGATTATACCAGCATTGATGGGGTGTAGATAATGGCTTCACGTCCAAAAGATAATTCGCGAAAGGGCGACGCCGCCAAGTCTTCCGCGCGAAAAACTCCTGAGACTAAGAAAAGCGTCTCCAAAGCGACTTCCTCTGACGTCAAGGGCAGGGCAAACGCGGAGGGGAAATCTGCGCGTGAGAAGAAGTCTACGAGGAGCAAGGGCGGCGCGCAGAAGGAGTCCTCAAAGGGATTCAAGGCTTTTCGGGAATATCTGGGGGGGCGTGCCTGTCGCGGTCTCTCTGTTCTTTCTCGTGATAGAACGATCATCGACCATCTCGTATTTGCGATTTTTCTTGAAAATGGAAGCTTTGAGCAAGCTCGACACGCTTTCCTTGAGATTATGCATAATTTCGTCGACTGGAACGAAGTGCGCGTCTCTAAAGCGAACGAGATCGCGGCTGTTATCGGAGACATTCCCTGCGCTGTAGTCGCCGGTGAACGTCTCCGTCGGCTTCTTCAGTGGATCTTTGATAAGACCTACGATTTTGATCTTGAAGGCCTCCGTCAGAAGGGGGAGACCGAGTTGCTTGATTTTGTTTCAGGCATTCCGTACTCGACTCGTTTCATGAACGATTATGTCAAGCTCTTTGCGTTTGGCGGCGTTAATTTGCCTTTAAGCGAGGGAGCTTTACGAGTTTTGCGCCTTCTTGGTTTCGTTCGAGTTGTTGGAGACGAAGAATTTCTTGACGACGGTGGAGACGTGTTAAACGAAACTGAGACTGTGAACTTCTTCATTCAACTTCATGAACTCGGCGTGGAGTTAATGGACGACGCCAAAGCGGACGACGTCCTGAAGTTCCTCAAGGGGTTTGACAAGAACTCCGCAAAGCGTAGCTTTGAACCTCTTGTTGCTCCTAAGAATTACGACCCCGTCGATATTGCACGTCAACTCGCTCGTAAGCAGAAGGACGACGTCCGTAAAGACGCTCCGTCCCAGATGTACGACGCGTCGTCTGATTCAGATCTCGACGAGGACTCCGACGATTTCGAAATGGATTCCGATAGCGTCGACGATAATCAGGGCGTCAGTGAGACGGATCTCTCTGGCGGAGAAACGAGCTACCGTGCGTCAGAGAAGAGAACCGGTAGTTCCAGTTCTTCGCGGCTTGCCCGTAGCAAGAGTGGATCCGAGCCGTTTAAAGTGGGAACAGTTGAGAAAGATCTCTTCGTGGTTCAAGCGGAGCTTGGCGATTCCTCTGGTTCCTCCAGACCGAGCAAGAAAACCAAGGGAACTTCCGAATCGGAAGCTGAAAACAAGCCGCAGAAGAAGAGTGGGAAGGGTCGTCCGGCGGAAATAGCCGTAACAGAGTCCACGTCCAGAACCGTTACGACCGGAAAACAGAAGAAGGCAAAGGAAGAAAAGACGTCGAAGTCGTCTTCTAAGCGTCTCTCTCAGGGTCTTCCGGAAAAGCCTTCGGGCGCTTCGAAGCGACGTGCGAGCGCCGATACTTCTAATGTGGCGACGTCTGAACCGCCTGATTTGCACAGCAAGGGAGGCGAGCAGGGAGGAAGAACCGCATCTTCGAGCCCTAAATCGACAGCCGGCAAAGAAACCGGCGTTAATTCTGGCAAGAGCGCCAGAGGCGCGAAGTCAAAAGACTCCGCGCAGAAAGCTTCTAAGCTTAAGGAAATTCAACAAAAGAAACCGCGTTAAACGAACGAGCGAGCTCAGCGGCTTAGGTCAGTCGCGTGAACGCCGTTTGTCGTTAGATTCCAATCTGCGAGACTCCTGATGGAGTCCGGCCTCGCGTCTGACATTATCTTAGGGTACGCATATGGGATCTCTTGGCGCAGTGAGACAAGAGACGTCGACCTCTCGTTGCTCTTTCGCTGATTTGGCGTTGCGAATCGTGACGAATCGGATTGTTCGCTGGTAGAACACGCTGGAGGTTTTGCGTGGATGAGTCGTCAACGTGCGTTAGTTGACGGGAATGGCGACGTCGGGACAATCATTTTTTTGTCGAGGAGAATCAATGTCTGGTCATTCCCATTGGGCTGGTATTAAACACAAAAAAGCTTTGGTTGACGCGAAACGCGGCAAGCTGTGGAGCAAGCTCGCGAAAGCGATTATCGTCGCAGCTAAGCAGGGCGGGGGCAACCCTGATGAAAATATTCGTCTTCGCGCCGCGATCGACGAAGCTAAGGCCGTCAGCCTCCCGAAAGACAATATCACGCGCGCCATTAAGCGTGGCACGGGCGAACTTGATCCTGTCGAACTGGAAGAGGTGCTCTACGAAGGCTATGGCCCTGAAGGCGTCGCCGTCATGGCGGCCGGTCTGACCGACAATCGTAATCGTACGGCGCCGGAGATCCGCAAAATCTTTGAAGTTTGCGGCGGTAAAATGGGGCAGTCTGGTTGTGTTGCCTGGAACTTTGACAGAAAGGGAATTATCGAGGTTCCTTCTGACGTCAAGGGTGAAGAAGAAATGATGGATCTGGCGATCGAAGCCGGCGCGGACGACGTTGAGACAGACGAGGACGTTTACCGTCTTTCCTGCGCTCCTGAAGCCTTTGACGGCGTTCTTCGTTTTCTGAGCGAGGCAAGTATTCCAACCCAGCATGCCGAGATCGAGTATATCGCTCGTGATAAGTTGACGATTACGGACGTTAACGTCGCTCGTAAGGCGCTCAAGCTTACCGACGCGCTTGACGAACACGAGGATATTCAGTCTGTTTCCACGAACTTT